>DQVN01000163.1 GCA_015661715.1 Sulfurivirga caldicuralii | reverse complement strand
GGATCAGGTAATAGGCTTTGGTCAGTTTTCCATCGGTGGCTTGTTTATCCAGTTTCCCGGCCGCTTCGGCGCCATAGCGTTCAGCTTCGTATTGGGTTTTTGCCGAAAAGAAAAGGGATTCCACATTGCTGTTGCCGCTACTGCGACTATAGCCCGCCTCAAGCGCATGGTTCCAGGTGGCTGCTTGTAGGGTTGCAGGTACTAAGGCAAGAAACATCAGTGTGGCTTTATTCATGATAACCTCGGTTAATGTGATCTGAGCGCATTATAGAGGGTGGAGAATGATAAAATTATTCAGCTAAAAGCGTAAAGGAGCAGGGCCTTGAATTTTCTCGATTTTGAACAGCCGATTGCCGAACTGGAAGCCAAGATTGACGAGTTGCGCCACTTGAAAGACAGCGCAGGGATTGACATCGTCAAGGAGGTGTCCACACTGGAGCAGAAGCTGCAGGATGTCACTAAGCGGATCTTCTCCAATCTGACAGATTGGCAGATTTCCCAGGTTGCCCGCCATGCGGAGCGTCCCCATGCACTGGATTATATTCAACGAATCTTTGAGGATTTTCGTCAGTTGCATGGGGATCGGGCGTTTGCCGATGATAAGGCCATCGTCGGTGGCATTGGCTGGCTGGAAGGCCAGGCAGTGATGGTGATTGGCCATGAAAAAGGACGGGATACGAAGGAAAAAATCGAGCGTAATTTTGGCATGCCTCGGCCCGAGGGCTATCGTAAGGCATTGCGGTTGATGAAAATGGCCGAGCGTTTCAATCTGCCGATTATTACCCTGATTGATACACCGGGGGCCTATCCGGGGATAGATGCGGAAGAGCGGGGGCAGAGTGAAGCCATCGCCCGCAATCTGATTGAAATGGCGCAACTGCGCGTGCCTATCATTTGCAATGTGATCGGTGAGGGGGGCTCCGGCGGGGCCTTGGCTATCGGCGTGGGCGATGTGATCCAGATGATGGAGTACAGTATCTATTCCGTGATCTCACCAGAGGGGTGTGCCTCCATTCTGTGGAAGGATGCGGCTAAGGCGCCGGAGGCGGCCGAAGCCCTGCAGATGACCGCTCGTCGCCTGAAAGAGTTGGGTTTGATTGATCATATTGTGCCCGAGCCGTTGGGGGGCGCCCATCGCGATTATGACCAGGCGGCGAAAAATCTGAAAGAGGCTATCCTGACTCAACTTAAGACATTACAGGCGTTTTCATCCGAGGAGCTGCTAAGCCGCCGGTACCAGCGGCTGATGGACTATGGCCGTTTCCAAGACGCCTGACCAGGCCCATGCGCCAGTGCTTGATGCGCTGGCGAGCTTTCTTGCCCACCACACCCCGCAACATATCACCCTGGCCTACAGCGGCGGTATGGACTCCACCGTATTGCTCCACGCCTTGATCCGACTCCAGCCAGACTATGATTTTCAGTTGCAAGCGTTGCATGTACACCACGGCTTAAGCCCCCATGCCGATGCCTGGACTCAGCATTGTCTGGCGCAGGCCAAACGGTGGGCGGTACCCTGTAAGGTGGTGCCCGTTCAATTGGAACAGCGTCAGAAAGGGGTGGAGGCGGAAGCACGCAGGCTGCGTTATGCCGTTTTGTCCGAGCAGGCATCAGAGTGGGTGTTGACCGCCCATCATCGGCGTGATCAGGCGGAAACCGTGCTGCTTAACCTGTTGCGCGGCAGCGGTGTGGCGGGCTTGGGGGGTATGGCTCAAGTGCGCTGGTTGAATCATGATATTCAACTGGGACGGCCGCTGTTGTCCGTTTCCTGGCGCGCTGTGCAGGCGTATGCCCGTCAGCATCGATTGTCCTGGGTCGAGGATGAAACCAATACGCAGTTGCGTTTTCGGCGCAATTGGGTGCGCCATCGCCTGCTCCCTTTTTTATTGGCTCAGTTTCCAGCGGCAGAGGCTAAGCTGGCTCAAGTGGCCAGCCATATGCAGGAAGCCCAGACGCTGTTGCAGGCGTTGGCGCAGCAAGATCTGACCAGTATTGAGAACAGGGGCCGGCTTGAGGTCAAAGGGCTATTGGCTTTATCAGTTAGCCGACGGCATAACCTGTTGCGCTACTGGTTTTACCAGCGTCATGGTCTCAGGCTGACCCGACAGCATTTGCAGGCGCTGGATGCGTTGTTGCAGGCGTCCCCCGACCGCTATCCGCAAGTGCGCATTGCTGGTCAAGTGGCAACACGCTTTCAGGGAAAACTTTTCTTTCCCAAACCACAGCTTTCCCCATGGCAGCCTGTCTTGTGGTGCAATCGTGATCAACTGCCCTTTCGCTTTGTGGGCAAGTTGCCGGATAAGACCCGCCTGGTGCCTTTTGCGCAGACGGGACTGGTTGTCAAACCCTATAAAAAAGCGTTTCAACAGGCGGGTATTCCACCCTGGTTGCGGCCCTGGTGGCCGGTGGCCTGTCGAGCGGGAAAACCGGCCTATATTCTTGGCGTCGGCCCGGTGGATAAAACATTGACCTGGCCTGAAGCCGCCAGCGTGCAAGTGGCTTTAACGGCTGGCATCGGCTAAAATAGCGTCCCATCTTGAATTCTTGGAAAAGCCCGCATCCCATGACCCATTACATCTTTGTTACCGGTGGTGTCGTCTCCTCTTTAGGTAAAGGCATCGCCGCCGCATCCTTGGGCACGCTATTGGAAGCCCGTGGTCTGAAAGTTACCCTGATCAAGATGGATCCCTATATCAATGTGGACCCAGGCACCATGAGCCCGTTTCAGCACGGCGAGGTGTTTGTCACCGATGATGGCGCTGAGACGGATTTGGATCTGGGCCATTATGAGCGTTTTATTCAGCGGTGGCTGAGTCGGAAAAACAGCTTCTCCACCGGGCAGGTGTATGAAAGCGTCATCCGCCGCGAACGCCGTGGTGATTACCTGGGGGGCACTGTGCAGGTGATTCCGCATATTACCGATGAGATCAAACGGCGTATTCGCGAGGCCGCTACAGGCCATGATGTGGCCATTGTGGAGGTGGGAGGCACGGTGGGGGACATCGAGTCACTCCCGTTTTTGGAGGCCATCCGTCAGATGGGCGTTGAGGAAGGGCGTGACCGTGCGGCCTATGTGCATTTGACTCTGCTGCCCTATATCGCCGTGGCGGGTGAGGTGAAGACCAAACCCACCCAGCATTCGGTCAAGGAACTGCGTTCCATCGGAATTCAGCCGGATGTATTGATCTGCCGTTCGGAACGGCCGCTGGGCGAGGGGGAGCGGCGCAAGATCGCCCTGTTCACCAATGTGGAGGAGAAGGCGGTCATCAATGCATTGGATGCGCGTACCATCTATGAGGTGCCGCGCATGCTGCACAGCCAGGGGTTGGATCGCATTATCGTGGAGCGTTTCCGCATGCAGGTGGCGGATGCGGACCTGTCCGATTGGGATCGGGTGGTGGACGCCCAGCTCAACCCGCATCACAGTGTCGACATTGCCATGGTGGGCAAATATGTGGACCTGACCGAAGCGTACAAGTCCCTGATCGAGGCATTGATTCATGCCGGTATTCATACCCGCACGCGGGTCAATATTCGCTATATCGATTCCGAAAGCATTGAAAAAGACGGTGCAGGATGTCTGGCGGATATGGACGCCATTCTGGTGCCGGGTGGTTTTGGCGAGCGGGGGGTGGAAGGTAAGATCGCCGCCATTCGCTATGCGCGGGAGAATCGGGTGCCCTATCTGGGCATCTGTCTGGGGATGCAGATGGCGGTGGTTGAGTTTGCCCGCCATGTGGTGGGATTGGAGGGTGCCCATAGCACCGAACTGCATGCGGACACGCCCCATCCTGTGGTGGCGCTGATTACGGAGTGGCGCGATGAACAAGGCAGACTGATCCGCCGCGATAAAAACTCCGATCTGGGCGGTACCATGCGTCTGGGGGGGCAGAACTGCCAGCTGAAAGACGGAACACGCATGCACGAGATTTATGGGCAGGCGCTGATTCGCGAGCGGCATCGTCACCGTTATGAGGTTAATGATCTGTATGTGCCGCAATTGGAGGCGGCCGGTATGGTGATTTCTGGACGCAGTGAAGATGGCGATCTGGTGGAGACCGTCGAGCTGCCGGATCATCCCTGGTTTGTCGCTTGCCAGTTCCATCCGGAATTCACCTCGACGCCGCGGGCAGGGCATCCTTTGTTCAAGTCCTTTGTCGCGGCGGCGCTCAAGCAAAAACAAGGAGTGCGGTGATGCAGTTATGCGGTTTTGAGGTGGGCATTGATCGGCCCTTGTTTCTTATTGCCGGGCCTTGTGTGATTGAGTCCGAGCAACTGACACTGGATGTGGCCGGACAGCTCAAGGCGTTAACCGATGAGCTGGGTATTCCGTTTATCTTCAAATCTTCCTATGACAAGGCCAACCGCTCTTCTTCCAAGAGTTTCCGGGGGTTGGGTATTGAGGAAGGTTTGCGGATTCTGCAGCGGGTGAAGGATGAAATCGGCGTGCCGGTGCTCACCGATGTGCATGAGTATACGCCGCTGGAGGAGGTGGCCGCCGTGGTGGATGTGCTGCAGACGCCTGCTTTTCTCGTGCGTCAGACCGATTTTATTCAGAATGTGTGCCGTCAGGGCAAGCCGGTGAATATCAAAAAAGGCCAGTTTCAGGCGCCTTGGGATATGGGCCAGGTGGTGGCTAAGGCAAAAGAGGTGGGCAATGAGCAAATTCTGCTCTGTGATCGGGGCACCAGCTTTGGTTACAACACGCTGATTTCCGATATGCGCGCATTGGCCATTATGCGCCGCACCGGCTGCCCCGTGGTGTTCGATGCCACCCACTCAGTGCAGCAGCCGGGCGGGCAGGGGGTTCGTTCCGGCGGGCAGCGGGAGTTTGTCCCGGTGTTGGCCCGCGCGGCCGTGGCTGCGGGGGTGAGTGGCCTGTTCATGGAAACCCACCCGGATCCGGACAAGGCTTTGTCCGATGGGCCCAATATGTGGCCTCTGAGCCAAATGCGCCCGCTGCTGGAGACCCTGAAGGCCTTGGACGATACGGTCAAACAGCATGGTTTTATTGAAAACCCCCTGTTGGATGGGTGAATGTCATCCGCTTGTCACAAATACACCCTAAGCTATTGAAGAATTTGAAAAAAGAGAAAGGAAACCATTGAAAAATGAGCAGTCAAATCAAAACCATCAAAGCCCGTCAGATTATCGATTCCCGTGGTAACCCTACCGTTGAAGCAGATGTGATCCTTGAATCCGGCCATATGGGCCGTGCCGCTGTCCCATCCGGCGCCTCTACTGGTGCCCGTGAAGCCATCGAGCTACGCGACGGGGATCAGAGCAAGTTTCTGGGTAAAAGCGTGTATCAGGCGGTGGCCAACGCCAATGGGGAAATCGCCCAATGTCTGTGTGGCATGGATGCGTTGGATCAGGCAGCGATCGATCAGGCCATGATTGAGTTGGACGGCACCGATAACAAGGGGCGTTTGGGTGCCAATGCGATTTTGGCTGTCTCCATGGCCACGGCCAAAGCCGCCGCCGCCTATAAAGGGCAGGCGCTGTTTGAATATCTCAAGACAGACACCTTCCGTATGCCGGTGCCCATGATGAATATCATCAACGGTGGTGAGCATGCTGACAATAGCGTGGACTTTCAGGAATTCATGATCATGCCCGTGGGCGCTCCTTCCATTGAAGAAGCGATCCGCTATGGGGCGGAAATCTTCCACACCCTGAAGAAAGTGCTGCATGAGAAGGGCTATAACACCGCGGTGGGCGATGAAGGTGGTTTTGCGCCGGATCTCAAGTCCAACGAGGAGGCCATTCAGGTGATTCTGGAAGCCGTGGAGAAGGCGGGTTATAAGCCAGGCGAACAGATCATGATCGCCATTGATGCCGCCTCATCCGAGCTGTGGGATCAAGCGAGCGGCACCTACTATCTGGCCTCTGAAGACAAGCGCCTGAGCTCTGCGGAGATGGTGGATTTTCTCGCCGATTGGGTCAGCCGTTATCCCATTGTCTCCATTGAAGATGGGTTGGCCGAAGATGACTGGTCAGGGTGGAAGCTGCTCACCGACAAGTTGGGCAAGACCATCCAGCTGGTGGGTGATGATCTGTTCGTCACCAACCCATCTATTCTGCAAGAGGGCATTGAGAAGGGGGTCGCCAACTCTATTTTGATCAAGGTGAATCAGATTGGCACCCTGAGCGAAACCTTGGCCGCCATCGATCTGGCCAAAAAGGCGGGTTACACAGCGGTCATCTCCCACCGCTCCGGTGAGACGGAAGATGTGACCATTGCGGATCTGGCGGTGGCCACAGGCGCAGGCCAGATCAAGACCGGTTCCATGAGCCGTACTGATCGGGTGGCTAAATACAACCAGTTGATCCGCATCAGCGAACAGTTGGGTGAGGCGGCCACCTATCCAGGTCAGGATGCTTTCTATAACCTTAAGTAAATGAACCCATACCGCATTGTCATCGCCGTTTTAGTGGTCCTGATCATCCTGCTACAGGTGCGCATCTGGTCCACGGACGGCGGCTATGCGGCATTGCAACAGCTTCGGCAGCAGGTGAGTGAGCTGCAGCGTCAGGTTGCCCATCAGCAGCGGGAAAATGCGCGGCTGGAGGAAAAAATCCATGCCATTCGCCATGATCCTCAAGCGTTGGAAGCCTTGGCTCGCCGTGATTTGGGTATGCTGATGCCTGATGAGCAATTTATTCGTCTGATTGTCCTGCCAAAACCAGAAAATTCCCTCAAAAATACGCCTCAACAAGCTGAAAAATAAGCTTGCTTAGCGAATTTTCCGGCAAAATTTTGCCCGAAAAATTTTCGGGGGGACCCCCCTTAGCTCAGCGCTTTCAGAAAGACATAGGTGGCGCCTGTGTCACCATCTTTGGGTTGCGCGCTGCTGAAGGCCAGCACGAAGGGGAGGGTGGGCAGGAGCTGGTGCACCATGCCTTTCAGCACCGGGCCGTCTGCAGAGTTGTAGCCTTTGCCGTGGATCACCAGGGCATAGCGCGCGCCTAACTGCCAAGCCTGATAAAGAAAGGCTTTCAATTCCGTGGCGGCTGCATCCTGGGTCAGGCCGTGCAGGTCGATACACCAGTGTTTGGCAAACTGCCCTTTTTTCAGCCGTGTGATCTCTTGCGTCCGCAGGCCGCGCCGCTGCCAGAATACGCGCTCGCCCACTCGATCCCACAGGCCGTTGTCGTCTGATGCGTCGGTGTCTATAGAATCGACCAGGGTAGCCGGTGGAGGTTTAGGGTAGCTTTTTCTCTTGGGCCTATGGGTGACTTTAGCCTTGGTTTTCAGCGGTTTGACACCGGCCATGGCCTGTTGAAACAGTTTGCGATCTTCCTCCTGCATGGGCGCATCCATTGCCGTTAGAATAGGCGCATCATCATAACAATTCTTGTGACCATGAATATTCTCCTTTCCAATGACGATGGTTATCTGGCCCCGGGCATTCGCACGCTGTTTACGACCTTGCGGCAGTGGCCGGGCGCCTCGCGGGTGGTCATGATGGCACCGGATCGTAACCGCAGCGCTGCGAGCAATTCGCTGACGCTGATGGATCCACTGCGGATTCATCAAGTGGAAGAAGATATTTACAGCGTCAATGGGACGCCCACGGACTGTGTCCATTTGGGCATTAATGGCGCCATTGATTATAGGGCGGATATGGTAGTCTCCGGCATCAATGCGGGGGCCAATATGGGGGATGATGTGCTCTACTCCGGTACTGTGGCGGCAGCCATGGAGGGGCGTTTTCTAGGTAAACCGGCCCTGGCGGTCTCCTTGGTGGGCGAGCGTCATTTCGATACGGCCGCCTACTGGACCGTGTGGGTGTTGGAGCATCTGGTGCAGCAGGATTTGCGCCGTTCGCAGACGATTATCAATATCAATGTGCCGGATCTGCCTCTGGATGCCATTCAGGGGGCACAGATCACGCGCCTGGGTCGGCGCCATATGTCGGAGCCGGTGGTGTGTGATCGGGATCCCCGGGGATTGCCCATCTACTGGATCGGCCCGGCTGGCGGCGCGGCTGATGAGGGGGCGGGCACAGACTTTCATGCTGTTGCCCAGGGGTATGTCTCCATTACGCCCTTGCAGATTGATCTGACCGATTACAGTTTGATGCAGCAGATACAGACATGGGTGCAATAGATCTGGACACCATTGCGCCGTTGCATTGGCCTACACCAGCCTTTGAACAAGCCCAAGGGGTGGGGATGACCTCTCAGCGCACGCGGGATCGACTGATTGCCCAGTTGTGGCAAGAAGGCATCCGCCACCCGGCGGTATTGAGCGCCATGCGGGTGACGCCGCGGCATTTATTTGTGGACGAGGCGCTGGCCAGCCGTGCCTATGAGAATACGCCCTTGCCCATTGGTTATGATCAGACCATTTCCCAACCCTATATTGTGGGGTTGATGACCCAGTTCTTGGCTGAGTCGGGCACACCTCTCGGGCGGGTGCTGGAAGTGGGGACGGGTTCTGGCTATCAAACGGCCATCCTCGCTCAGTTAGCGGATGCGGTCTATACGGTGGAGCGGATTGCGCCCTTGCAGCAACGGGCCAAGGCGATTCTGGACAAGTTGGGGCTGAACAATATCCACTATCGCATCAGCGATGGCAGTCTGGGCTGGCCAGAAGCGGCGCCTTTTGCTGCCATACTCTCTGCCGCCAGCCCGCCGACCATTCCCCAATCCCTCATTGAACAGCTTGACTTGGGCGGGCGTCTGGTGATGCCGGTGGGTGAAACCACTCAGCGGCTGATCGGTATTGAACGCCTGTCCACCGGCCTCAAGACCTATGACTTAGGGCCGGTGCGGTTTGTGCCCATGCGCCCGGGAGTGGAGGCGTGAAGCCGTTTACCCGTCTGTATGATGCCACCTTGCGTTGGGCCCGTCATCCCCATGCAACCGGTTATTTGGCTGGATTGAGCTTCGCTGAGTCCTCCTTTTTTCCCATCCCGCCTGATGTCATGCTCATGCCCATGGCCCTGGCGCGCCCTCATCAGGCATTGTGGTACGCATGGGTGACCACGATTTTTTCCACCTTGGGCGGGCTGTTGGGCTATGCCGTGGGCTACTGGGCGTTTGCCTGGATCGAACCCTGGCTGCTGTCTTTGGGATATGGCGCCCAATTGGCGCAGGCGCAGATGTTCTTTACCCACTATGGCGTGTGGGTGGTTTTTGTGGCCGGGTTTTCGCCCATTCCCTATAAGCTGTTTACCCTCACGGCGGGTGCCATGCAGATGCCGTTGCTACCGTTTGTGCTGGCCTCGCTGGTGGGGCGCGGTGCGCGGTTTTTTCTATTGGCGCTGTTGATGCGCTGGGGCGGGGCGCGTTATGCCGATCGTATTCGCGCCAGTGTGGAGGCAATAGGGTGGTTGACGGTCGGCTTAATCGGGCTTTATCTGGGATGGCGCTGGTTTGGCGCCGAAAATTGAGCGCAGTCTCAAGCTTGATTGGCAAAAATGATGGCTAAAACCACAGCGCGCTCCTCGGTGGTCAGCACATTCCAGGTGCGGCAGGCGGCATCATTGCTCATAACCTCCAATCCCACCCCCTGTTGCTGTACATAAGCCTGCAGCGCAGGCGCTAAAAAGTGCTGGCGTGCTCCGGTACCCAGAATAATGACTTCCGGTTGTAGTTTCAACAGGGTGTCCAGGTGGGTCTGAGTCAAATGATCGGTGCATGCGGCTGACCAGTCGGGGTGTAGATGATGCGCGGTCATATAAAAACTGTTGCGCATGGGGGTATCGTTCACCCAGATGGCATCCGCCTCGATGCGACGGATCATATTGACGGTGGGGTCTTTATGTTCGGTAAATTTCATGGTTTTGCCCTTTACGGCTGTGTCTTGAGCTGAATTTTACTGCAGTTTAGAGTATGATTTGCTGTTTCAAATTTTCCTTGAGGGAAGCGCGCCCGTGGAAGAGTTCCAGCGTATCAAACGGCTGCCCCCCTATGTGTTCAATATTGTGGGCGAGCTGAAGCAGGCGGCACGCCGCCGTGGCGAAGATATTATCGATTTTGGCATGGGCAATCCGGATCAGGATACGCCCAAGCATATCGTGGACAAGCTGGTCGAAGTGGCTCAGCGTCCGGGAGTCTATCGTTACTCCATGTCCCAGGGGATCCCGCGGCTGCGCCGGGCGATCTGTAACTGGTATGCTCAGCGCTTTGATGTGACACTGGATCCGGAAACTGAAGCGGTGGTCACCATCGGCTCCAAGGAGGGCCTGGCTCATCTGGCGATGGCCATCGTGGATCAAGGGGATACGGTGTTGGTGCCTAACCCGGCCTATCCCATTCACCCTTATGGATTTGTCATTGCCGGGGCGGATATTCGTCATGTGCCCATTACAGCAAATGTGGACTTTTTCGCCGAGCTGGAAAAAGCCATTCGCGATTCCTGGCCCAAGCCCAAGGTGCTGCTGCTGAACTTCCCTTCTAATCCTACCACCGATGCGGTGGAGCTGGATTTTTTCGTCAAGGTAATTGATATTGCCAAGGAGCATGGCATCTGGGTCATCCATGACCTGGCCTATGCAGATATCGTCTTTGACGGCTACACGGCCCCCTCTATTCTGCAGGTGCCTGGCGCAAAAGAGATTGCGGTGGAATTCTACACCCTGTCAAAAAGCTACAACATGCCCGGCTGGCGCGTGGGCTTTATGGTGGGGAATCCCACCCTGGTGCATGCGCTCAAGCGCATGAAGTCCTATCTGGACTATGGTATGTTCACGCCTGTTCAGGTGGCGGCCATTACTGCCCTGGAAGGGCCGCAAGAATGTGTGCAGGAAATCTGCAATATGTACCGCCAGCGCCGCGATGTGTTATGCAACGGGCTCAACAGTATCGGCTGGGATGTCACCCCGCCGAAGGCGACCATGTTTGTCTGGGCGCCGATTCCTGAGCCCTACCGGGAGATGGGGTCGTTGGAGTTTTCTAAAAAGTTGCTCAAGGAGGCGAAGGTGGCGGTTTCGCCCGGGATTGGCTTTGGCGAATATGGGGATGGGCATGTGCGTTTCAGCCTGATCGAGAACGAGCAGCGCACGCGCCAGGCCATTCGTGGCATTCGCGATATGTTCCGCAAGGATGGACTGATTGCAGGAGGAAAAGGTGAAAACCATTAAGCTGGGTTTGCTGGGATTGGGGACCGTCGGAGGCGGCACGCTGAAAATCCTGCAGGAAAACGCCGACATTTTAAGCCAGCGGGTGCCGGCCCGCTTTGAAGTCAAGCGAATTGCCGTACGCGATCTGAATAAGCCGCGCACCGTGGACACCGGCGGTATTGCGCTGACCGATCAACCTTTTACGGTGGTCAATGATCCGGAGATTGATGTGGTAGTGGAGCTGATGGGTGGCACCACTTTGGCGCGGGAGCTGGTGCTGAGCGCCATCGACAATGGCAAACACATTGTCACTGCCAACAAAGCGCTGCTGGCGGAGCATGGTGAGGAGGTTTTCGCCGCCGCTGAGCGCAAGGGGGTGCAGGTGGCCTATGAGGCGGCTGTGGCCGGGGGCATTCCCATTATCAAGGCCCTGCGGGAAGGGCTGGCCGCCAACCGTATCGATTGGCTGGCCGGTATTATCAACGGCACCGGCAACTATATTCTCACCGAGTTGAAACAGCCTGGGGCTGATTTTGCTACGGTGCTCAAGAACGCCCAGGCGCTGGGCTATGCAGAGGCCGATCCCACCTTTGATGTGGAAGGGATCGATGCGGCCCACAAGCTCACCATCCTGGCCTCCCTGGCTTTTGGAATTCCGCTGCAATTCGATAAGGTCTATACCGAAGGCATCAGCGCCATCTCTGCCGATGATATGCGTTTTGCCGCCATGCTGGGCTATGAGATCAAGCACTTAGGGCTTGCCAAGCGGACGGATGCCGGCGTCTCCCTGCGGGTGCATCCCACATTGGTGCCCAAGTCCGTGCTCCTGGCGCAGGTCTCAGGGGTGATGAACGCGGTCATGACCCATGGTGATCAGGTCGGCCCCACCCTCTACTATGGCCCGGGGGCCGGTGCTGGCCCTACAGCCAGCGCAGTGGTTGCTGACCTGGTGGATGTGGCCCGCACCATGGACTGCAAGGCCCATGCGCAGGTGCCCATGCTGGGGCTGGGTAACCGACAGAATCTGACGGTGTTGGGTATGGATGAGGTGCGTTGTGCCTGTTATCTACGTTTCCTGGCCAAGGATGTGCCCGGTGTCCTGGCCAAATTCTCCGGCGTGCTGGCGCAGGCGGGCATCAGCGTGGAGCATATGCACCAGGAGCCCTGTGATGATGAAAGTGGCGATGCTTTGGTGGTGTTGATCACCGATGAGGTGACAGAAGCCGCCATGAACCGCGCAATAAGCAAGCTGGAGTCCCTGGACGAGATTGACGGCGCCGTCCAGCGCATCCGTATCGAAACCCTTAATTAAAGAAGGATTGAAACCATGCCATTTCGTCCCCGTTATACCGGTCTGATCGAAAAGTACCGCGACCGTCTGCCCGTGCATGATGATACGCGCATCATCAGCCTGGGTGAGGGCAACACGCCGCTGATTCGTCTTAACCATATCCCGCGCCAATTAGGCAAGGATGTGGATATCTATGTGAAATACGAGGGGCTTAACCCCACCGGTTCTTTCAAAGACCGTGGCATGACCATGGCGGTGACCAAGGCGGTGGATGAGGGCGCCAAAGCGATCATTTGCGCCTCCACCGGCAATACGTCCGCGGCCGCGGCCGCCTACGCGGCCCGCGCCGGCATTCGCGCCTTTGTCCTGATCCCTGATGGCAAGATCGCCATGGGCAAACTGGCCCAAGCGCTGATGCATGGCGCGGTGGTGATTCAGATCAAGGGTAATTTCGACGATGGCATGCGTCTGGTGAAAGAGGTGGCCGAACATGCGCCGGTGACCATTGTCAATTCCATCAACCCTGACCGTCTACAGGGGCAGAAGACCGCCGCGTTCGAGATTGTGGAAGAACTGGGCCGGGCGCCGGACTTTCATTGTCTGCCCGTGGGCAATGCCGGCAATATCACCGCCCACTGGATGGGATACGATGAATACCACCACGACGGGATTGTGGGTACCCGCCCGAAGATGGTGGGCTATCAGGCGGCCGGGTCCGCGCCCTTTGTTACTGGTCAGATGGTGGATCAGCCGGAAACGGTGGCTACAGCCATCCGCATTGGTCATCCGCAGAGCTGGCAACTGGCCTGGAATGTGCAGAAAGAATCGGGCGGCTGGTTTGATGCCTGCAGTGATGAGGAGATTCTGGCAGCGCAGAAGCTGTTGGCTCAGGCAGAGGGAATTTTCTGTGAGCCGGCATCGGCCACTTCCCTGGCCGGCGCCATGCGCGATATCCGCAGCGGTAAGATTCCGGAAGGCAGCACGGTGGTATGCACCCTGACCGGCCATGGTCTGAAGGATCCAGATACGGCGATTGCCCAGAGCGCCGATACCAAGGTGGTGACCGTGGCGGCTGAAATGGACGCAGTGCGCCGCGCCATTATGGACAACCTGTAATTACCTGAAGGTTTGGCGCTGCAATAGGCCGGTTTATTGACCGGCCTGTTCGTTTTTGCGTTTGCTTGCTTTGTCTCAACATTCACCAAAGGGTGGCGGGTGGTGCAAGATGCGGGTTTTTAACGGAAAAAATGAGCAGAGCATATGTTGCGGGCACTGACCCTTTTCCATGCCGACCCCCTCTCTGGTGAAGCGTCTGACGACGCATCCAAGCGACTTTTCTCCCTTGCCCCGAAACGGCTCCTGGCCGTTGCCGACCCACGCCCGGTACCTGTCACCGATTATTTCCAGCGCCTGGCCTACTGGCTGCATCAGCCCGTCCCCACGCCCGTGGCTCCGGTAACCGCCGCCATGGATTTGGCGGATTTCGATCCTCAAGCTTTTTGGCTCAGGCTGGATCCTGTGCATCTGGTACCGGATCGGGATACATTGGTGCTTTTCCCAGCGGCCGATGTGGGCATGACTGAAGAGGAGGCGTTGACGCTGATCGAGGCCTTCAACCACCATTTTCAAGCGGACGGGATACAGCTTGAGTATGGGGCAGTGGATCGTTGGTATGTACGGATGCCCCAGACGGTGGCTATTCGCTCGGTGCCTTTGCCGCAGGCGGTAGACGCCAACCTGCATACTGTGCAACCCCAGGGCAGTGCCGTGCGTTACTGGAACCGGCTGATCAATGAGGCGCAGATGCTGTTTTTTCAGCATCCGCTCAATCAGGCCCGACGGGAACAGGGCCTGCCGGAGATCAATGGCTTGTGGCTATGGGGCGAGGGTCGCCTGCCAGAATTCGTTTGCCGCAAAGGCCTGTGTATTGTTGACCCGCTTGAGGATCCCTTTCTACGCGCTTTGGCTGGCCTGATCGAGGCGGATTACCGCACTGAGGCGGTATCCGATTTCAAGCAGATTGAGGCGGAGGCGCTGTTTGTTCGCCTGGACAAGGGCGCAGAGGTGAGTTGGGATCAGGTTGAGGCGTTACTGCGTAAGAAACAGGTCAATGAGGTATTGTTGGATTGGGGCGGTGAGCATGCCTGGTATTGGCAGCCAGGCTATCTGCGGCGTTTCTGGCGGCGCTGGTTCAACTCTCTGTAGCCTTGGCCCACTGGATGCGCAGTTGAAACTGCTGGCGTCCGGCAAAGGTGGACAGGGTGGGGCGATACACTGCGCGCAAGGTTTGCCCCGGGGCAAAACGCAAGGGTTCTCCGGGGCTTTGGCCATTGAAGTAGATGGCGGGAAAAGGGCGCCCATGGTTGGGCAGACGCAGCACCAGGCTCAGGTGGCTTTGCTCCGCTCCGACCGTTTTCGCGCTGATGACTTCAAAGTGGTTGTCAAACAGGGGTGCTGGCCACCCTTGGCCATAAGGCGATAGGGCATTGATCTCCTCGATCAGACCAGGGTGTAATTGGCCGGGCAACAAGGTACCATCGGTCAATAGCATGGGTTGGGCCGGTGTATCGCCTAACTGCTGGCGCACGGCTTCTTCCAGCAAGCTATGAAACTGCGTCACCTGATCCTTGGGGATCATGCAGCCGGCGGCGCCGGCATGACCACCTAGGCTGAGAAATAGTTGCGGGGCGGCCGCCTGCATGGCGCGAAAGGCTTCGTTCAGATCCAGTTGGGGCACAATGCCGCGGCCACTGCCTGCCAGGGTGCCGTCCTGCAGGTCGGTAAAGGCGACCGTGGGGCGGCCATAGTGCTCGCCAATGCGTTGGGCGATAATGCCCTGAATACCCGGCGTGCCCTGCAGTACCACACACAGGGTGTGCCGCGCCGCCTTCACCTGCGCTTTGGCCTGTTTGTGGGCTTGGCGCAACAGATCCTGCTGCTGTTGTTTCCGGTACTGGTTGTCCTTGTCCAAGGCTTTCAGATGGATCAAGGCGTCATCTACGGTTTGCGCACTGAGAAACGACAGCGCCAGATTAACATCATTAACCCGGCTGGCGGCGTTGATGCGGGTGGCCACCTCGAAGGCAATGAACTCCGCATCCATCCAGCTGCGGGTGCGGCTAAATCGTTGCACCGCTTGCCAGACGGGATGTTGCAGCCGGTTGATCGCCTGCAGTCCTGCGCGCACCACGGCGCGGTTATTGGGGCTTTTGAGGCTGACTGAATCGGCAATGGTGCCCAACGCCACCTTGGGCAGCAGGTCTTTCAGACTGGGCGCATCCGCAGGCAGCCAGCCGCGATTAATCAGTTCCCGCCGCACTTGGTTCATCACCAGAAAGGCCACCATACACCCGGCAATCGCCGGGTCATAGTGACAGGCGCTTTTTTGCGGGTTGACCACACAGTCTGCAGAAGGCGGGGGGCCTGCCTGATCCAACTGATGATGATCGGTGACCACCACGGTGATACCGGCGGCTTTCAACCGGGCGATGCGCGGCTCATCACAGCCCCCTTGGTCGGCGGTTATCACCAAAGCAATAGGCGTCTGCCTGTGACGCGCCAGGATTTCATCGACTAAGGTATCATTCAGGCCATAGCCATTGGCGCGGCGGTTGAGAAATACACTCAAACATTCGGGGGGATGACCAAAGTGGCGCAGCAGGGCCTCGCGGATCACCCAGGCGGCGGTGACGCCATCGGCATCATAGTCCGTGGCCACGGCAATATGGGCCTGATTCTGGCAGGCGTCGGCGATCAGACGACCGGCGCAGTCGGCATGGTGCAGTTGCGAGAGGGGCTGGAGCTGTCTGAGCTTGGGAAAGAGAATCGCTTCCAGTGGATCGTCGGGCTGCAGCCGCGCTGAAGCAATCCGCGCCTGCAAAGGGGTGAGCCCATGCGCCAGGCAGGTTTGCTCAAGGTCAGGGCGTACGGGGCGGCGCTGGATAATGGGCTCAGGTATCATAGGGGGCGTATTTTAGCGGAGTTGGGATGAACAAGCCGACGCTTTTGTATCTCCATGGCTTTATGAGCAGCGGCAGCACCTTGAAGGGACGGGCGCTGGCGCAGCGTTACGGCGAGCAGTTCGCGGTCTGCCTGCCCACCTACCCTCAGTTAACGCCGCAGCATTCTATCGACTTTTTGCTCAAGTTACTCCAGGGGGCTGAATCCGGCGTATTGGTCGGCTCATCCCTGGGCGGCTTCTACGCCCAATATCTGGGGCATGTGCTCAACTGGCCGGTGGTGTTGATCAACCCGGCGCTGGATCTGGCCTGTGTCAGCAGTGATTTGAGCGGCTGTCATACCAACCCGTTCACAGGGGAAGAGGTGATGGTCGATGAAAAGTGGTTCGATGGGCTGATGCAGTTGCAGGTGGCCCCGGTGAGACCCTCATTGGTGCTGTTGTGTCAGGACGATTCGACCGTGCGCCCCGATTGCGCCCTCCAGCGTTATCGTGGTATAGGCGAGGTGGTATTGCTACCGGAAGGTGGGCACGCCTGCTGGCCGCTCACGCCCGTTTGGCCTTGTCTGGACGCCTTCATAACCTGTCATTTCGCAGCGGAAGCTTAGGCCAGTATATCCAGTAAGCGGGCGATATTCTCATTCCAGCTTTTGATGACCCGGAGGTTCGCTTGTGCTTGTGTTTCGGCCTGATTCACCGCCAACAACGGCTTGGCATAGCCGTCCGGGTTGTTGGGTGTCATCTGCGCTGCGGCCTCATTCAGGCGGCGGAAGCTGTCATACAGCCCGGTTTGCGCGGGGGTTAACGGATCCATGTTCATGGCCCCTTCTCCACATATTGGTAATTGAACTGGTTCAGACGGTAGAGGACAAAGACGGGGGCGAGGGGGTCGCCATCCACCCGATCCACAATCACCGTCATCGTATCATCTTGCCACTCATAGCGGTAATACCCAGGCATACCGCCCCATTGGCGCCAGCGTTTTTGCTGTGGTTCGCCCAACTGTTCAGCCAGCTGCCGGGCCACTTCCTCGGTGGTGATGGGGGCCATGCTGTTGTGTGCTAACACCTGTTTGTGGGGGCTGTAGCGAAAGCGCTGTTCCGCCCACTGAAACCGGCCATTGGGGTCGTAATGAAATTTCAGCCGGTAGAGCTGCCGCGCCTTAGACCAGGGGTAGAAAATATCCACGGTCAACTGTTTGACCGTGGTGCGCGCCTGTAAAAAACCGCCCAGACGAAAGAAATGCGCATGAACATCATTGGCATTGGCGGTGCGCAGCTTCAGCCCGAACAGGGTGACATCCTTGACCGGGACGGCGGCCTGGGCGGCAAACGCGCTGATCAGGGAAAAGATGAGAAGCCATGGTTTCATGCCTTTTGTATCGGCAGCCCCAGACGGTGCTTGAGGGTGGGCCAGTCAATGGGCGCATCCGGTGTGTGCCAAAACACCGGCTCTGGCGGGGCCGGGGATTCCACTATCTGAGCCTGATGAGCCATGACCTGCTCGTCCGCATCTGAAGGATCCGCCCCTTGTCGGCGTCGGGCCTGGATCCGGCGGCGACAGCCAGCCACATCCACCTTCAAGCTGAAGATCAGCGCCGGGCAGTGATGTTTTTCCGCCAGTTGCAGCGGTTCAGCGCGGTGTTGTATTTTCAGGTAGGTGGCATCGAGAATCACCGGCCAGCCCGATGCCAGCAGGGTATCCGCCAGTTGGTGCAGCCGGGCATAGGTGCGTGCACTCATCTGCGGGTTATACAGTTGGTCGGGGTGTTGGGGCCGCTGCGTGGGCTGCAGGCCCGCCAGCCGTTTACGCTCACGATCTGAGCTGATGACAATGGCACCCAGTTCTTCGGCCAATTGCGCGGCATAGTGGCTTTTGCCGCTGCCGGAGATACCCTGCATGATGATCAGAAAAGGGGCGCTGGGCCGGGTATAGCGCTCTGCCAGGGTGACATAGGGTTCAACCTGGCTGAGCACGGCTTGCCGGGCCTCCCCCTGCAGCTGCTGCGCCCGCAGGGTGGTAATTTTGGCCCGCACCAGGGCTCGATAGACCTGATAGAAGCGCAGCAACGGCAAGGCCGCATAGTCGCCGGTGACATAGAGCCAGTGCTGCAACAGCATCTGGCTGATCTGTGGCTCACCCTGGTGGTCCAGATCCATCAGAAGAAAGCTCAAATCGGAAATAGGATCGATCCAGCGAAACTGCTCGTTGAACTCAATGCCGTCAAAGGGGGTGAGCACCCCATCGATCAAGGCGATATTGTCCAGGTGCAGGTCGCCATGACAGGCGCGAATGTGCCCTGTATAGCGTCGCTGCGCCAACAGCGGGCGCAGTTGCAAAAGTTTGTTGCGAATCCAATCTTCCAGCTTTGTCAGGCGCGCCTGCCACTGGGGGAAGTGGCGCAACAGGGTGGGGAAATTGTCCAGCATGGGTTGCACCACACTGTCGGGCCAGCCCCAGGGCGCATCGCTGGCAACAGACGCTGCTTGCAGATGAAAGTTGCCCAAATTGTGCGCCAATTGTTGCCACTTAGCATGGGTTAGCGTCCTGTTTTGGCTAAACAGGCAGCGCAATACCTGTTTTGGCTCAAATTGGCGCATTTTGACGGCATATTCCAGCGCAATTTGCGGGTCGATTTTTTCCGCCGAAAAAATTTTCGGGGGACCCCCTGTCTCAGTCGGGGCCAGGGCGACGGTCTCCAGGTATACCGTTGGGGCAAAGCGGCGGTTCAGGGCGATCTCTTGCTGGCAGAAGTGGCGGCGCTTTTCCAGCGTGGAAAAATCGACAAAACCGAAATTTACCGGCTTTTTGATCTTATAGGCGTAGTCTCCTGTCAGCCAGACAGTGGAGATATGGGTTTCGATTTTGCGTATGGGAACCTCGACCGCATGGGGATAGGTGTGCGGGTCGCCCATGATGGCATCAAGCTGTTCCGAAGTCATAAGTCCGTGCCTGTACTGGAGGAATCGCTGCACGATGATAGTGCTGAATCGCCCATTGCCACAAGGTTTGCATGGGTGCGGATTTGAGCTCAGCAGGGGGCTGTTGGCCGAGCACATCCAGCGCGTGCCATAGCTGTCGGCTGGCCTGTTTGGGATCAATGGGCTGGGCGCGGGCCCGTTTGGATAGTTTGATCCCTTCTCTGTTCAGCACCAGGGGATGATGGCCATAGGCCGGTGGCGGTCTTTTCAATCCATGGATGACCTGGCGTTGGGCAAAGCTGGCATAGAGCAGATCCGCGCCGCGGATAACATGGGTGATGCCCATTTCAATTTCATCCACCGCACAGGCCAGATGGTAGCCCCAGACGCCATCCGCCCGCTTGAGGACAAACTCACCGGGCGCATGGTGGCAGTTGCATTGCTGCAGACCCTGAATCAGGTCGTGAAATTGATCGGCGGCATAGGGCAGGCGCAGTCGCCAGGCGGGCGGTTTGTGCCGACGCAAGGGAGAATGCATGCGACAAAAGCCGTGGTAGCTGCCGCTTGGGTCGCGGGTAAAGACTTCACGCCGACTACAGTAGCAGGGGTAGACATCCAATTGTTCAAAGGCTGCCTGGTAGAGAGCGTGCCGCTGGGATTGGAAGACAACGCCATGCCACTGGAAGCCAAAGCCTTCCAGAGTGCGCAGTATAGCATCCGTCGCCCCCGGTACGACACGGGGTGGATCGATATCATCAATGCGAATCCACCATTCTCCCTGATGGGCGCGGGCGTCCAGATAGGAGGCGGTGGCGGCGACCAGCGAGCCGAAGTGAAGAGGCCCATTCGGTGACGGCGCAAACCGCCCCCGATAGGTGACAGGTTGCATGGGCTCAAGCGATGCCCTGCTTTTCGCGCATCTCCTGCTTGCGCTTGGCTTCTACCGTCATGGTGGCGGTAGGGCGGGCTTCCAGCCGCGCCAGGCCGATCTCTTCGCCGGTCACCTTGCAGTAGCCATATTCACCATTTTCAATATCCCGCAAGCTGGCTTCGATTTTGGCCAGCAACTTGCGCTCCCGATCCCGGGTGCGCAGTTCAATGGCGAACTCTTCTTCCAGCGTGGCCCGGTCATTGGGATCGGCAGGGGCTTCAGAGTCATTGCGCAGGTGTTCAACTGTCTCTTCCGCCTCGCGCAGGATTTGCTCTTTCCATGCCAGCAACTTATTCCGAAAGTGCTCCAGCATGCGCGGGCTCATGTATTCCTCACCCGGTTCGGGTTCGTATTTAGGGTAGTCCTCAATGAACTGCAGGTTCTTGCTGTCAAAATCCGCCATGTATGCATCCTCACACTGAATTAAACGGCAATGGGCGTTTATATCAGTTTCCCACCTCGCATGCAATATGGAACCTTTATTGACCTGATAAATTTTAACCAGTAGTATCAGCGCGGGTTATCACAATGGAGGAACCGAGATGGCGGAACTGAAAGCCTTGCTGTTTGATGTGGACGGCACCCTGGCGGATACGGAAAAGGACGGACACCGGGTTGCCTTCAACCTGGCTTTTAAGCAAGCCGGGTTAGACTGGTATTGGGATGAAGCCCTCTATGGGCAGTTGCTGACGGTTACCGGTGGTAAGGAGCGCATCAAGTACTATTTGGATCAGTTCAATAGGGACTTTGTCAAACCGGCTCACTTTGATGAATTTGTCAAAGATTTGCATGCCGCCAAGACCCGCTTCTACACCCAACTGCTGGGCGAGGGCAAAATACCATTGCGTCCCGGCGTGGCGCGTCTGTTGAATGAAGCGCGCACCCATGGGTACCGTCTGGCCATTGCCACCACCACAACGCCGGAGAATGTCACCGCGCTATTGCAAAGCACCTTAGGGCCGGCGAGTATTGATTGGTTTGAGCTGATCGCGGCAGGGGATATTGTGCCGGCCAAAAAACCCGCACCGGACATCTATGTTTGGGCCATGGAAAAAATGGCGTTGACTCCGGCTGAGTGCATCGCCTTTGAAGATTCTGAAAATGGTATCCGTTCAGCCAAAGAGGCTGGCTTAGCCACCATTATTACCATTAATGATTACACCCGTGATCATAACTTTTCCAACGCGGAGTTGGTGCTGGATCATATGGGAGAGCCGGATCGACCGTTTACCGTGTTACAAGGGGATGCGCAAGGGCACCATTACCTGAATATGGAGCTGGTCAAGCGGGTGCATCAACAAGCAAACGGGTGACACCATAGGCCGCATCGCCGCTTGCGGATTTGGCCAACGGGGCGGGCAGCGCCTGGCGTCGTAACTGCATCCACACCGGATTGTCACACCCGCCCCCGGCGCAAAAAATGCGCTGTGGTGCGGTAGCGCCCAGCTCGATCAGACGCCTATAGCCCATGCTTTCAATCTTGACCAGGCCTTCCAGCAGCCCCTGTAAAAAGCGGGCCCGATCTTCAGGTACGGGATGAATTGTAGGTTCCAAGTTGCTGTCATTAATGGGAAAACGCTCACCCTTGTCCGGCAAGGGATAATAGTTCAGCCCGGTGGGTTTATCCGGCTGCAATCGGGGCGTGAGCCGCTGAATTTCCGCCAGAGAAAAGTGCTGCAGCAGCACCTTCCCGCCGGCATTGGAGGCGCCCCCCACCAACCAGCCCCTAGGCAGCCGATGGCTGTAGAGACCATATTGGTAAGCAAAAACCGGCCGCTGACTCAATAGTTTGATTGCCAGGGTGCTGCCCAGGCTGGTGACCGCATCGCCCAGTTGATGCGCGCCAGTGGCCAGAAAAGCGGCAATACTGTCCGTGGTGCCAGCATGTACCACACAGTCAGATGCCAGCCCCCAACGCCGTTGGGCCCGGTGGCTGACCTGTCCTAAAGGGGCGCCAGGTGGCACCACTTGCGGCAGCGGTAGGGGATGAATCAGGCGGCGGATTGCCTGCGGCCAGCGTAGGTAAACGGGATCAAATCCCAGCTTTAACGCGTTGTTCCAATCGGTGGGCGGCAGAGCACCTAAAAACTGGGCGTTGAGCCAGTCAATCTGATTAGCGATCTGCACATCACTCATTACATGGCGCGCTTTCAACTGCAATACCTTGCACAAGGTGCTGCTGGCGCCCATGGCTCCGCTGTTTGGAGGCAGGAGATCGGCCAGTTGCTGCGCACAGCGGACATGGCCCGTATCACAATACAGCTTGACCGGTGAAACAGGTCGGTGATCCCGCCACAACATGACGGTGGAGGAGGTGGCATCGGCCACAATATGCCCCACCGGGGCCAGATGGGGCTGTAATTGCTGCATCAGCTCATCCAGCGCAGCTTCCCAGCAGGCAGGCGTTTGCCCCTCAATCGCTGTTTGGGCTTGAGCGATGATCTCTCGACCGTTCACCACGCAGCCGCGCAATCCGGAAGTGCCCAGATCAAGACCTAATACCCATCTCATGCTATGATTTCGCCTTTCTGATCAACGGATTTGTCTGTGCGCCTTAAGTCTATCAAACTGGCTGGTTTCAAATCCTTCGCTGAGCCCACCCGACTTGACTTTCCCGGCAATATCACCTGTATTGTCGGGCCCAACGGCTGCGGCAAATCCAACACCCTGGATGCCATTCGTTGGGTTATGGGTGAGTCCGCCGCCAGGGCGCTGCGCGGTGGTGAGATGAACGATGTGCTGTTCAACGGCACAGCCAGGCGCAAAGCGGTGAGCCAGTGCAGTGTCGAGCTGATATTTGACAACAGTGATCATCGGCTCAAAGGCGCCTGGAACCGTTATGCAGAACTCTCCGTGCGTCGGGTGCATCATCGCGAACAGGGCACCCAATATTATTTGAACGCCCAGCGCTGCCGGCGTCGCGACATCACCGCGCTATTTGATGGTACCGGCCTGGGGCCGCGCAGCTACGCCCTGATCGGGCAGGGCAATATCAGCCATATTATCGAATCCCGTCCCGAACAGTTGCGTCTGTTCCTGGAGGAGGCCGCCGGGGTGGGTTACTATCGTCAGCGCCGCCGGGAAACCCAGAGCCGACTGCAAACTACCCAGGAAAATCTGGCCCAATTGCAGATTCAATACAACACCTGGCAGACCCAGGCGGAGCAGCTCAAGCAGCAATGCGAAGCCGCAGAACGCTATCGCACCCTGTCTGATGAGATTGCGCAGTTGAGCCGCTGGCGCTATCAGCTTCAATATCAGAGCCTGTCAGACAAGTTGGAGGCCTTGAACCAACGGCTCCAGCCGTTGCAGCAGGCCCAGGGTCGGCATGTGCTGCAAGCGGAAAGGCTGCAGAAAGAGATTCTGCTTGTGGAAAAGCAGCTTCCCGCTCAACGTCAGATAATCAGTCAACTGCAGCGGCAGGTGCACCAGTTGGACAAAACCCTGGCCCTGCAACGGGCAGAGCAGACGCGACAGCAGCAGGAGATCCAGCGCCTTGAGACAGAAATTGATGCCCAATCTCAACAGTTGCAAGCCATTGAAGCCCAACGAGAACAGCTTCAGCGCAACCATGACGATCAGGCGCAGGCTCAGTTGCCCTTGCTGTCACAACAGTTGCACCAAGCGCAGCAGCAATTGACAGCCAAAGAGGCGCAGTTGCGCCAGGCGCAGAGCCGATCTCAAGCATTACAAGAGCAGATTCATGCCTTGAATCAACAACTGCTGGCCGCCGAACGGCAAAGGGATCGCCATCGCCAGCAACTTGAGCAGGCCCGGTTCAAAGCGCAACAGATAAAGCAGCAACAAGCAATCATTCAGCAACGGCTGGATGCCTTGACGATCACCGCCCTGGAGGACGAACTCAATCAGCGCCAGCGGGAAAAACATGCGTGTCATCAACAGCGCCAACAGCTTGAGCAAACATTGACAGCCCATCAGGCTCAGCAACAGCAGGCACAACAGCAGCTTGAAACCCATCGCCAGCAGGTGATGGCCCTGGCGGGTGAACTCACCGCCTTGAGCGCGGAGCTTAAAGGCCTACGGCAGGCCCAGGCGCAGGTCGTACCCACCTCTGCGGAGGGGGTCAAACTGTTGGCACAGATTCGCGTGCAGGTAACCCAGTGGCAAGCGGCTATTGAAGCCTGGTTGGGCCAGTGGCTTCAGGGACAGGTGGTGCCCGATTGGCCCGAGGAGATCACTGAAGACATCCCCTTTTTGGGGGTCGATGTGCCGCCACCGTCTCCGAAGACACCTCCCTATGCAGACTGGCGGCCCCTCAGTGAACTGTTGCAGGCCCCCGGATGTATTCTTCAGGCGGCCAGCACGATTTGGTGCAGTGACCAACCACCTTCACCCACACAGTTGAGGGCACTGTCTCCTGAGCAAAGTGTACTGACACCCGAGGGGCGCCTTTGGCATGCCTATGGTGTTGAATATTTACACACAGATCTGGCCGGCGTCTTGGCGCGGCAAGCCCGTATCCAGTCGCTGGAAGAACAACTGCAACCGTTACAGCGAAAAAAGGCCCAGTTGGAAGCGGCGCTGGTTCAAGCTGAACAGGCGGTGCAACAACGACGGGCGCAATCCCAGACCTTCAAAGATGCGCTCAGGGAACAAAGCGACCGGCACCACCGCCTTTCCCTGGAGATTGAGCAGCTGCAGCAGCAACTGAACAGACAACGCCAAGAGCGGACGCAACTGCAACAGCAGTTGCAATCTTTTGCCGCGGCGCTGCAAGGGCATGCGCACACGGAAGCTGAAGCCCAGCAGGCGCTCAAGAAGGCACAAAACCATATTGAGGCGCTCGATGGGCAGCTTGAGCAGTTGAAGCGCGCCTATCAAACGCAACGCCAATCCATTACGGTTTTGGAAGAGGAAGTAAGCACGATACGCAGTGAAATCAAAGCCCTATCCAATAAAGTTGAGACTCTGAAACAGGAAGAGGCCGACCACCGTCAGCAACTGGCCACGCTACAGGCCCGCCGGTTGCAGCTTGCGGACGCCCTGGCGCAACAGCAGACTCGCCTGAAGACGCTTGAAAAAGAGTTGATTGACGAGGGGGCATTGCAACGACTCCAGCAACAGTTGGCGCAGGAGCAACAAACGCTGCAGCAAAAGCGCACCCATCTACAGCAGCAGGAGGCCCAGCTTAAACGCCTGCGTCAACAGTTACAGCAAGCTGAAAAACAGGCTTATGAATACCAAGCCCAGCTTGCCGCAGTGCAACTGGAGTTGGAACAAACCCACACCGCCTTGCACAACTGTGTCCAGGAGGCGGAGAGTGCGGGATTGAACCCTGACCAATTGCGTCAAGCCCCATTGGAAGCCCCTGAGCTGCAAACCGTGGAAAAGCGCCTGCGCCAGGCGCAAAAGGTGCGGGAGCGGTTGGGGGCGGTCAATATGACCGCCATTGAAGCCAGCGCGCAGTTGCAGGCACAAATGCGTGAACTGGAAACGCAGATGGCAGATATCCGTTCAGCTGTGGAGACGCTGCAGCAGAGTATCCGCAAAATCGACCGGGACAGTCGACGCCGCCTGCGAGAAACCTTCGATCAGGTCAATGCCCATTTTATGCGCCTCTTTCCGGTTATATTCCGTGGCGGCAAAGCGCAGCTCCAATGGTTGGATCCGGATATGGATCCACTGGAAAATGGCGTGCTGGTCATGGCCCAGCCGCCGGGCAAACGCACCACACGCATTCAGATGCTTTCCGGCGGCGAGAAAACCCTGACGGCCCTGGCGCTGATTTTTGCCCTGTTTGAACTGAACCCCGCGCCCTTTTGTGTGTTGGATGAAGTGGATGCCCCTTTGGATGATGCAAATGTGATGCACTTTTGTGAGCTGGTCAAAGCCATGGCAAAGCAGGTACAATTTATTCTCATCACCCATAACAAAACCACCATGACCATGGCGGAGCAATTGCTGGGCGTGACCATGCACGAGCCAGGGGTTTCCCGTGTGGTATCGGTCGATCTTCATACAGCGGTGGATATGATTTTGAGGAAACAGCTTAAATGAACGAACTGCAGATCACCCTTCTGATCCTGGCCGTTATCTTTATTACCGTGCTCTATTTTTTAGGGCAGCGCCGGAAACAGTCATTACCCGCCCAACAGACCAATAAAGAGCAAAAGGACGCCAGTGTTCAACAGCATAACAAGCCTCAAGCCGCTCAGACCCTATCCCCCGATATTGAGGATCGTATCTATGAGGAAAATGGAAAATTAGTGATTGAGGTGGACGGTGATCAGCCCATTGAGCCCATAGATACAGGTGAAACCCGCACTAATTTTGGCCGCCCGTCAGCCGATGCGGAAGAAACGGCACAGACGAATCCTTCATCTCAAACCGCCCGCGAACCTCAGCTATTTGCCATTATGGTGTTAGGCACCCAGCCTTATGATGCCCGTACCATCCGCCATGCATTAATCGCTCTGGGCATGCGTTATGATGAAAAAGAACAGATTTTCGTGCTGAAAAATGAAGCGGGGCAGATTTATCTGCGGGCGGCTAATGCCTGGAATCCAGGCACCCTTCCCGACAATGATGATCAGGCTGATTTTGAAACCCCCGGTGTTGCCCTGATTTTGGAGTTGCCCACCTGCATTCCCGCTCCGGCCGCCATGGAAGATATGATCAAGCTGGCGCGCAAGCTGTCCCAGCGTCTACGCGCCCATCTCTACCGCATGGATCGTCAGCATATGACCGAATCCGATATCCGCGCCATGCGTCAGGCTGCATTGGATTATGTCTCTGAGCCGCTGAAATCCCATGACACCTGAAACAGCCGCCCGGCGGATCGAGGAACTGCGCAGCCTGATCCGCCGTTATGACTACGCCTACTATATCCTGGCGGAACCGGAGGTATCCGATGCGGAATATGACGCTTTGTTCCGCGAACTGCAGGCGTTAGAGGCGCAGTTTCCACAGTTTATTACCCCCGACTCCCCCACACAACGGGTGGGTGGCGCACCGGCCGAAGGGTTTAACAAGGTACGCCATAGCGTCCCCATGCTCTCCCTGGACAACGCCTTCACTGATGAGGAGGTGGCTGAATTTGAACAGCGGATTCTGGCGTTGGCGCCGGACATTCCCCAGCCGATCGAATACAGCGCCGAGCCCAAAATGGACGGGCTGGCCATTAGCCTGCGCTATGAAAAGGGCATATTGGTTCAGGCCGCCACCCGTGGCGATGGTGAGGTGGGGGAGGATGTAACCCGCAATGCCATGACCATTCGCGCCATTCCCCTCAGGCTGTTATGCGACACACCGCCTCAAGTGGTGGAAATCCGCGGCGAGGTGTTTATGACCCGGCAGGCGTTTGAACAGCTCAATGCCCGGCAGTTGGAAAAAGGGGAAAAACCCTTCGCCAACCCACGCAATGCCGCCGCTGGCAGCCTGCGCCAGTTGGATCCGCGCATTACCGCAGAACGCCAATTGAGCTTTTATGCCTATGGCTGGGGTGAAGTCAGTCCAGGTGTGCTCGTAGAAACCCATATCGAGACCATGGCGCTGTTCCGTCAATGGGGTGCGCCCGTCAACCCGCTAATGGAGCGGGTGTTGGGCCTGAAAGGTATGACGGACTATTTCCAGCGCATGCTGGCCCGGCGCCCTGACCTGGACTATGACATCGATGGGGTGGTCTATAAAGTCAATTCCATCGCCTGGCAGGAAAAGTTGGGCTATACAGCCCGTGCGCCCCGCTGGGCTTTGGCGCGCAAATTTCCCGCGCAAGAGGCCTGGACCAAGTTGTTGGATGTTATCGTTCAGGTTGGCCGAACCGGCGCCTTGACCCCTGTGGCCAAACTTGCCCCTGTCCGGGTGGGTGGAGTCAATGTTTCCAGCGCCACTTTGCATAATTTCGAGGAGATTAAACGCAAGGATATTCGTATTGGCGATACGGTGATCGTACGCCGTGCCGGTGATGTGATCCCGGAAGTCGTCGGCCCTGTCCTGAGCAGGCGGCCAGCGGATGCGAAGGAAATCATCCCACCCAAGAAGTGTCCCGTATGTGGTGCCGATGTTATACAAGAGCCGGGCAAAGCGGTTCTGCGCTGTTCAGGTGGGCTTTACTGTCCGGCCCAGCGGCAACGTGCTCTGGAACACTTTGTCTCACGTAAAGCCATGGATATCCGCGGGCTGGGACCCAAGCTTATTGCCAAGCTGGTGGAAAAAGGCTGGGTTGAGCATCCGGATGACTTCTATCGCCTAAGTGCGGATCAGCTTGCCACCCTGGAGGGGATGGGGACAAAATCAGCCCATAATATTATCAACGCCATTGAAGCTTCTAAAAACACAACGCTGCCCCGTTTTCTATATGCCTTGGGTATTCCTGAAGTGGGTGAGGTGACTGCAGAACAGTTGGCGCAGCATTTCGGCACCCTGGAGGCGATTATGCAGGCGGATGAAGCGGCGCTGGAGGCTGTGGAGGATATTGGGCCGGTCGTTGCTCACAATATCGTGACCTTCTTCCGACAACCGGTGAATCAAAAGGTGATCCAGGGGCTTTTGCAGGCAGGTATTCACTGGGATGACATTCACCCCTCCAAGGATGCCACATCATCGGCTTCTTTCTTTGCCGGTAAGACGGTTGTGTTGACCGGCACCCTGCACACCATGACCCGGGATGAGGCCAAAGCACGACTCAAGGCGTTGGGTGCCCATGTCACCAACAGCGTCTCGCGCAAGACGGATTTCGTTATTGCCGGGGAAAAGGCGGGTTCCAAGCTGGCTAAAGCGCAGCAGTTGGGTATCCCCGTTTTGAATGAACAACAGTTTCTGGAGAAGCTCGGTGGTCAGACCCCGTAATGTTAACAAAGGCAGGAAAAATCGGTCGGCTCCCGCGTGGGAGCAGGCGGAAATTTTCGCCAGCCGCACGCAGATCAAACAGGCTGCTCAGGCAGTGAATGATTTGGGCGAGCAGTTGGCGCAAATGAAAGCTGGGGACTTAGCCCGCTTCAACCTGACAGATGAGGTGAAAGAAGCGATTGCGCTGTTGCAGAGGTTAAAAAAAGGGCCGGCCTACAAGCGCCAGAAAGCCTATTTGGGTAAGTTGTTGCGCAGTGATGAGCCCCTGTTGGCGCATATTCGTGAGACCATGGCGCACATGGTGCTGGAGGGGCGTCAGGCTCAAGCAGTACACAAACAAGTCGAGCAGTGGCGCGACCGCCTGATAGCGACAGGTGATGAAGCGCTGGCCGATTTACTGGCACAGTTTCCCAATGCCGACCGGCAATATTTGCGCAGCCTGATTCGTCAAGCGCAGGATCGGGATAAACAGCCTCAGAAAGCGGAGAAGGCCCACAAAGCCCTGTTTCAAGCGCTTAAGGCTTTGTATCAGGAAACAAATTCGCTATAATCCACTTCCCTTCACCCTGCCTGCTATCGGTTGGCGGACAGGGCGTGTGAATACAACCGATAAACAGGAGAAAATTCTATGTTGACCGCAGAAGAAAAAGCGAAGATCATTGCTGAGTACGCCACCCATGAGGGCGATACTGGCTCTCCAGAAGTGCAAGTGGCCCTGCTGAGCGCACGGATCAACTATCTGACCGAACACTTCAAGACCCATAAAAAAGACAACCACTCCCGTACCGGATTGCTGAAGTTGGTTGCCCGTCGGCGTAAGTTGCTGGACTATCTGCATCGCAAGGATGCGGATCGCTACTTCAACCTGATCAAGCGACTGGGGCTGCGTAAGTAGGTCACAGTTTTTCCTCAACAGGTTAAAAGCCGCGATATCCATCGCGGCTTTTTTATTGCCCAATTTCACAAATTCAGCTGGGTTGGTATACTTCTTGATAGCTCGTACGGCAACCACTCACAGTGTTTGATAGACAGGAGACGACAATGACAAGATGGAAGATTTCTTTTCCCGTAGCAATATTTGCCGCTTCCGTTCTCCCCCTTTCCGCCCAAGCAGGCAAGGGGCCTTCGCCGGAGCAGGTGCCCGGCGCAGTGACTGTCTCAACCGAGCATGCTAAGAGACTGTTTGTTCAAGGCGTCAAATTCGTTGATATCCGCAGTTATTCAGACTGGGATGCAGGCCGTATTCCGCTTGCCTATCACATCGAGCTCAAAAAGGAGTTTACCCCTGAGCGACTGGCCAGTGTGGTTGACAAACATGAACCGGTGGTCTTTTACTGCAACAGTCTTGCCTGTCATCGCAGTGCCAAAGCCTCAAAAAAAGCGGTTCTGTGGGGCTATAAGAAAGTGTATTACTATCGTGAAGGCTATCCTGCATGGAAAAAAGCCATGAACCCGATTGAATAAAAATACAAAGGTAGGAGAAGCACTGATGAGCTTAAAAAGACGGGTTTTAATTTTTTCAACCATTGCCATGCTGGCCATGGTTATTCTGCTGATGGGCAATATGCTGAATGTGATTAATACGCAGACTCAGCTGTATGAAACCACCGCAATCAAAACAGGAAAATTGTTGGTGCAGCTGGGACAAAAAAACTATGTCGATATGTTGTATGATCAGCAATTCTCCTTTACCCGAAACCATGAACTTAAAAAAGCTTTGGCGCAGCAGGATATAAATTCTGCTAATCAGCTCCTTGATATAAGCTTCAAGCGTTTAAGCGCTTCAGAAGTACTGACAAATCTTATGGTGACTTCTACAAGCGGAAGGGTTCTGGCTGCCTTTCCACAACATAGAAAATTAAATGCTGCAACACTCATTGAGACGGTTATCAGCCAGCAAATCATCGACTGGGACGTGATAGTCGATGATCAAGGCAAGCCCAGTGTTGCCCTGGCTTTTCCCTTGTACTATGCCCAGCGGGGGAAACCTGTCGGTGTTGTGGTGCTAGCTAAACAATTCGATATGCTATTGAGTACCCTCACGCCACCTGAAGGCGGTGGTTTTATGCTGCGGGATCAGCAAGGCCGGGTTGTATTCAGTACTAATTCGACACTGAAGCCATTAATTTCAGCAGTTGAAGCCATGCCAACTGGAAAAGAGGGTGTGGCAGTGACTGTTGATGGGGAATCTAAAACTTGGAAATTGATCACAACCCCCTTATTGAACAAGGGCGGTGAGCGTATGGGAGATATGGTCACTATTCAGGATTTCACCGAGGTGCAAAATGAAATTACACAAGAGTGGCTATATGCTATTGGTGGGTCGGTGCTCTTTATTTTCATTGGGCTGTTTATTTTGCGCTGGCAGATTCATCGGGCCTTCCAGCCATTACAAACGGCTATGACTGCTGTTGAGACCGTTGCCAAAGGGGATTTAAGTCAGCCATTTAGGGCTACCACGCAAGATGAGATCGGTGAATTTATCCGGCATATTGAAAATATGCGCCAGAAACTTCAAAATATGATTAGCGAAATTTACCGTCAATCTGATTTTCTATCTGAAGCAGCTCAGGTTACCCTTAAAGATAGTAAATTGATCTCTCAAGGTATCTCAGAAGAGCAAAAATCCCTGGATGTAGTCAATGACAATGTTG
>DQVN01000074.1 GCA_015661715.1 Sulfurivirga caldicuralii | reverse complement strand
TTTTATTGCGCTCTACCCCACCTGGTATGACCCAGCAATGGGGTCTGGTTATTGGATTGCTCTAATTGCCACTATTCATGTGGTATTTTCTCATACATCCGTAGGTGCAGCGCTTTTCTTTGCCTGGCTAATCAATAAGGCATACCGAGAAGATAAGCCGGAATTACTTCAGTTTGTAAAAAAATATGGACTGTTCCTACTGATTTTCTCTTACGTCATGGGCTCTATTACGGGCCCAGGTATTTGGTACTCCACCACAGTCGGCAGTCCAAAAGGTATTTCAGCATTAATCCATTCTTTTGTCTGGAAATGGGCAACAGAGTGGGTCTTTTTTGTCATTGAAGTCGTCGGTGTCTATCTACTGATTTACCTGACAGGAAAGGTAGATAAGCGTACCCATACCTATATTGCCTTTATTTTTGCCGGTGCTTCTTATGCCACCATGATGCTCATTCTGGGCATTCTATCCTTCATGATGTGGCCTGGATCCATGGAATGGTTTGAAAAAGGGGGTACTTACTACTCTTTCTTCGGGCCGAACACCTTTGCCCAGCTGCTAATTCGAACCGGCTTTGCCATGGCAGTAACCGCTGTAGTGGGCAGCATCGTTGCCTCCGCCTTTAAACAAGATGAAGTTCGCCATGAGGTATTGCGCAAACTGGCAGGCTTTGGATTGGTTGGCACAGCCATCATGTTCGTCTTTTATTTCTGGTATATCCAAACCATCCCTGCCAATGCCGTGACAGTACTACAAAACCGCATGCCCGGTTGGTTCTACCCCGCGGTCGCCACCAGTTTTGCACTGCTGGTTATCTACTTTCTTGTTACCTTTTTCAATACTCGGCTGCTGACCCCTGTCACAGCCAGCGTGATGTTAGTAATCATCACCTTTGCCGGTCTGTTTCCGACAGAAATTACACGCGAGTCCATGCGGAAACCCTATGTAGCGGGACAGTATGTATACTCCAACCAGATTATCGCCCGTGATGTACCTGGCATGGGCATTAAATCTGAGTTGCCCAAGTTGGAAGAAAAAGGGCTGTTGCAACTCCACCCCTTCCTGCCGGAAAACTACCGCACCGTTACGCAAGAAAATAAGCTTGAAGTAGGACGGCAAATTGCCATTGTCATGTGCGCCAACTGTCACCAAGTGACTGATACCCAGGGCATTCGCCCATTGAAAAATTACTTGGGTCAAGAAACCGATGTGACGCGGATTAAACGCTATCTGAAGGGAACCGTGGTGACAGGCAATATTCTGTATATGCCGCGCATTCCACTCAAAGAAAACGAACTTGATGCCCTGGCCACTTATCTGGCCAGCCTTAATCAATCGTCTTCATCCTCTCAGACCTTGCAACAGAAGGATTGACATCATGGAAATGGACGCTCTCACCATTCAGCACATGCTCTATGCCTTACGGGATCCAGCTGGCTTGCCTTTTTACCCCTGGGCATTCTTTGGCGTGGGCATTTTGACTTTCGCCATGCACTTTTTTGCCGTCACTATTTTGCTTGGCGGCGTGCTGGTTGCCCTACGCCATTTCAACAGTCCCAACCCCTACGCACGCCAGCTGGCTTACGCCATGGCCAATGTAAGTAAAATTGCTGTGTCAGCAGCCATTGTCCTCGGAGTCGCGCCCCTGCTGGCCGTACAGGTATATTATGACCCGCTGTGGTACACCTCGAATGTCCTCTCTGCCTACTGGGTCATCGCCTTTGTATTCATTCTGATCGTAGCCTACTCGCTCCATTATGTGTTTTATCACTTAAATTACGGGGGCTCTGAACGGCTGAAAGCACGCTGGTCCATTGCCTGGGCACTAATAGGCTACTTACTGGTCGGTTTCATTATGCACGGGCTCTCCTACCAAACCCTATCACCCGATCAGTGGTTGACCTGGTATGCCCCCAATGGACAGATTGACAACAGTGGCACCTCTCTGCACGACTACAGCTTGTTACGCTACAGTTTCTTTATTCTCCTGAGCATACCCTTTATCGGCGCCTACATGATGGCCTATGCCACCTATTGGTCCAGCCGCCAGGACAAAGACCCAGCCTATCTGCAGTTTGTTTTCCAAGAAGGTATACGCTGGGTCATGGTCGGTGTGCCCCTGGTCACCCTCTTGTTGCTCGGCTATTTCTTCTCGCTGCCCGAAAAATGGCAAAGCTTCCTCACCTCCCCTTGGGCTCTACTCTGGTTGGTTGGAACCATCTTGGTCGGTCTGATAACACTGCGGGCTCGTAAACATGGCTTTCAGTGTGGTTATCGCCCTATCATTGCCGCCTTCATTGGCATGCTGGCCATTGCCATTGCTCGGGAAATGTTGCGCTATGAAGCCATTATTCCCTATTACGACTTTATGGATTACAAGGTCAGTCTAGATCTGTTTACCACCAGTGTTTTTGGCTTCACCTTCCTGGTCCTCGGCATATCAACCATAGGATACCTTTTAACCGTAACCTGGAAAGCAGGCAAAACAAAAGGTATTTATCAAGCGTCCGCCATCATGAATGCCTGGGCCCAGTTCAATATAGGCCTACTGATCTTTTGGACATTGGGTTATTTCGCTCTGATGGCGATTAACAGCTTTTGAACAGGGAGGAACATCCATGTTGAGACAATTTCTAGTCGCCCTACTACTGAGCCTGACAGGTCTACATGCCGCGGCCGAAACAGATATTTTCATCAGCCCGGAGAAGTACCGCGCTGATCCCCCCGTATCCGGGCAGGTGCTGGGCGATAACTGTTCTGCCTGCCATGGTACACGCGGGGCTGTGTTTGATGAAATCATGCCTCCCTTGGCCGGCATGGATCGAGATACCTTTATCAAACTGATGCTGAATTTCAAATTTGCCACCCGTCCAAGCATCGTTATGAACGATATAGCCAATGCCTATACAGAAGATGAAATCCGGCGCATGGCGGATTATTTTTCCTCTTTACCGGCTGTACCTTGGAAAGCACAGAGCCTACATTAAAGGAGAATCGATCATGCTGCTATCACGCCGTGATGTTATAAAACTTTTTTCTGCGGGGCCTATGCTCTTAGGCGCCCTATCCGCACGGGCAAGCACCGCCCCAAAACTGGTTATTGTTGGAGGTGGGATTGGCGGTGCTGCCATGGCCAAATACATGCGCATACTCAATTCATCCATCCAAATTACCCTTGTAGAGCCCAATCCTTCCTATATTTTTTGCCCAGGCAGCAATGAAGTGCTCAATGATTCGGTTCCCATACAGGATTTAACTGTCACCTACGATACGCTGCGCCAACGCTATGACATAAAAATCTTGCAAGACCGCGCCACCACCATTGACTACAGTCGCAAACGCCTGCATACCGCACAAGGGGAAAAACTCCCATATGACTGGTTGGTCGTCTCAACAGGCCCGGACTTCGTTTGTGAGGCTGTTGATGGCTACAACCCCCAATTGGCACAGGGAGACTTCCCCCACGCTTGGAAAGCCGGTCCCCAGACACTCAAACTGAAAAAGCTTTACCAGAACATGCCCGCTGGCGGTACGGTGGTCATCAGTGCGCCCCCCATGCCCTACCGTTGCCCACCCGCCCCCTATGAACGCGCCAGTTTTATGGCGGAATGGCTAAAGATTCACAACCCCACTGCAAAAATTCTCATTTTGGACAGCAAATCTAACTTTACGTTACAACCCCATTATGAAGCCTTCTGGCGAGAGCACTTCAATTACGGTACGCCCCAGGCCATGATCGAATGGGTCGGTAGCCATGCTGGGGGGACAGTCCAGACTTTAGATGCCGCCAACCGCACCGTAATCACCAGTGCGGGAGAGCGCATCAAGGCGGATGTCATTAACATCATCCCGCCAGAGCGTGCATCAGCCTTTGCCCGAAACAATGATCTAAACCTGGGTCAGGCGTGGGTACCCATTCACCCCTATGATTTCCGCAGTCAAAAAGACCCTGCTGTTTTTGTAATTGGCGACACCTCTGAAGCGTCCCCCATGGTAAAAACGGGCTATATGGCCTCTAACCAGGCCAAGTGGGTTGCTCAGATCATCCATGCCGAGATCACCGGCAAAGACCCTGGCTATCCACTGTGGACCAACAACTGTGTTGCCATGGCTGGAGAAGATTTTGGCATGACCATCACCGCGACTTTCCGCTTCCATAAAGGACGCATAGAGCTCCAACAAACACTGCAGTCACCGCTGCAAGATAACCCTCAACTCCATGCGCTGCGTGCAAGTGTTGCCCGCAACTGGCAACGGACGTTTCGACGCGACATCTTTGAATAAGAGGGAATGAGAGGCCTGAAACAATGAAAACACTCCTATTAATCAGTTTTTCCATGCTTACTACACTCAGCCTAAATAATCAGGCAGTGGCAGATCCTGACACTCAGCCAAAAGCGTGGTCGGCAGACTCTTGGCATCAACAGATGCGACTGATGCCAAAAGGTGATCTTTATCGTGGTGCCCAATTGGCTAAACAAGGCTACTGTTTCACCTGCCATGGCGAAAAAGGCTATGCCCCCTCGCGCAATGCCCCGTCTCTGGCTGGCCAAAACCAGGCCTATCTGTATAAAACGCTCCTGGATTTCAAAAATCGTCTATGGCTGGCTGATCACAAGGATGAGGGAATGCATGATCTGGCTCGCACTTTTGACAAACAGGATCTGGCCGATTTAGCTGCTTATTATGCGGCGCAAAAACCTTGGCCCAAAATCACACCCTCCGGCAGCCCGGCAATTGCCCACTTAGCCAAACGTGGCGACCCACAACGTTTGCTGACCCCCTGTGCATCCTGTCATGGTGCTCAAGGCATGGGCGGGCCCAATGAAACCCCTCGCATCAATGGGCAAAGCTATCTCTATCTCAAACGCCAGCTTTCCTACTTTAAATCGGGCAAACGTTCCAATGATGTAGAAGCGGGCATGCGCTTTGCTGCAGAGGTACTCAGCGAGGAAGAAATTGATCAATTAGCTCGTTACTACGCCAACAGTCAAAAATAAATAAGCATTACTCAATGCGCTCAAACCCCGCCTTCTGGCGGGTTTTTTTGTTTCAGCACAAAAAGTACAGCCAATAAAAAGCCCCGCAAGGAGGAGGGGAACCTTGCAGGGCTGGGAGGTGTCTGGCGCGCTCGGGAGGACTCGAACCTCCAACCGCCTGGTTCGTAGCCAGGTACTCTATCCAGTTGAGCTACGAGCGCTGAATTTTGCTGGCGCGAATTCTACAAGCGACCAAGGGTTCTGTCAATGTCCATTTCATCTTTTTGAAATGGCGGTGAAGGAGGGATTCGAACCCTCGATGGGCTTTTGGCCCATACTCCCTTAGCAGGGGAGCGCCTTCAGCCTCTCGGCCACTTCACCGCATTGGCAGGATGCGTATGTTACTGCCTTCCTGCCCATTTGTAAAGCGCCTATCGCGCCACCCAGCGCAGCCAGATATAGCCACTGACACCGGCAATCAACGAGGCCATGAAAATCCCCATCTTAGCCTGTACCAGCAATTCCGTCTGTCCTGGCCAGGCCAACTCGGCAATAAAGATCGACATGGTAAATCCAATACCTGCCAACAATCCGATACCGATCAGTTGACTTGGGCGTGCCCCACTGGGCAAACTGGCAATCCCTAGCTTCGTGGCCAACCAGGCGGTGCCAGCCACGCCAATGGTTTTACCAACCACCAACCCCACAATAATGCCCAAAGACACAGGATGAGAAAAGACTTCTGCCAGATCGCGAGCACTGATCTCAATGCCCGCATTGGCCAGGGCAAACAGTGGAATCACCAATAGCGCCACAGGCAAATGCAACGAATGTTCCAGGCGCATGGACGGAGGCTGCACACCCACGGCCGCCTCTTCCACCGATAGGATCACCCCCTTTTGATCTTCAGAGAGAAAAATCGTATTCTGGTTGGGATGCTTGCGGAATTTTTCCAGCAAGCCATGCACTACATCATCGAAATACTGGGGATTAATCTTAGGACGTGCTGGAATGGCCAGCGCTGTCAGCACACCCGCGATGGTGGCATGCACACCAGAAGCCAGCATGAAACTCCACATTAAAATCCCCCCCACGGCATAGGGCAGAACACGATAGATACCGGCCAAATTAAACAGCCACAACACGCCCCACACGGCAAAGGCCGATAAGAGCGCGCCCACGTTGATGGTATCGGTATAAAACAGCGCGATCACCGCCACCGCGCCCAAATCGTCCACAATCGCCAGAGCAATCAAAAAGGTCACCAGACCGGGTGCCACCCGACTACCCAATAACACCAGAGCGGAAATGGCAAAGGCAATATCGGTGGCCATGGGAATCCCCCAGCCATTGATGGTGGGCTGATCCCAGTTGATGGCCACATAAATCAACGCCGGCACCACCATACCACCGATAGCGGCCACCACCGGCAGCATGGCAGCACGCAGGTTGGACAGCTCCCCGGCCAACAACTCCCGCTTAATTTCCAGGCCGATCAAGAAAAAGAAAAACGCCATCAATCCATCATTGATCCAGTGATGCAGGCTCATGCTCACGGACCAAGGCCCCAATGCCAGGGTCAGCTTCTGTTCAAAAAAATGGTGGTAGCCGCCGCTCCAGGCAAAATTGGCCAAAAACAAAGCCACCAGCGTCATGGACATCAACGCCATAGCCGCTGCAGTTTGGGAGTGAATGAACGCCTCCAGTGGCGTCAGGACACGATCTACGGTACGCTCCCATGGCGCAAATAAACGAAACCGTTCAGGTAATTTAAGATTTGCCATCAACTATGTCTCCATCCAAATAAACGTGCCCATTCTACCGGTAACACCATCGCGGCGGTAAGAATAGCAGCGTCCCGCTTCCGCATAGGTGCACAGGCTGCTCTGCCACACTTGCACCACGCCCAACCGCTGCAACTGCCAGGCGGCAATGGCTGCCAAATCCATACGCCAGCGCCCCGTTTCATCCGCCACAAAATGATCTGTCAGCGCCCGATCTCGACCGCACAGCTGCTGCCGCACCGCATCACCCACCTGAAAATGTCGCTGGCTGATGCCCGGCCCAATCCAGGCCATCAGCGCCGTCGGCGGCACCGGCAGGGATGCCACGGTCGCCTCGATTACCCCATTGTCCAAACCACGCCAACCAGCATGCACCGCCGCCACCACCGCGCCGGCACGATCGCACAACACGATAGGCAAACAGTCGGCGGTCATCACCACCAACGGCATACCGGGCTTATCGGTCCAACAGGCATCCCCCACCAGGGGTCCCCCCGATTTTTTTGGGCCGTCGATTTTGCACACTGTATTGGTATGCTGCTGGTGCAGAAAAAGAGGCATTTGCGGCAATTTGAGCGCTTGTTGCACGATTTGACGGTTTTCCAATACCTTTTGCGCCACATCTCCCACATGCAACGCCAGATTGAGAGTGTCATAAGGGGACCGGCTCACCCCGCCGCACCGCGTGGTCGTCAAGGCACGCACAGGTGCCGGTGCAGACCACTCAGCGGGGATGACCTCGAGCGCCATGCTCACTCCCACTCCAGCATCTGTCCATCATCGGTCACCCAGGCCACATCGACCCCTTCATCATAGTCCCACTCATCAAACGCCGCTTCACCCACCTGCGACAAATCCAGATCATCCCGCAACAGATCAATAACAAACGCCATATCATCAGGGATGGGGGCAGAAAAGGTTACGGTCTGACCAGTGGCCGGATGGATAAAACTCAACCGTCCCGCATGCAGGGCCTGACGGCGAAACGCGCGCAACTGCTCGATGATCGCCGGCGCCATGCCTTTGGGAATGCGTAGCCGCCCACCATAGACCGGATCCCCCAGCAGGGGGTGACCAATCAGCGCCATGTGCACGCGGATCTGGTGGGTACGTCCCGTCTCCAGCTTACACCGCACATGGGTAAAACCGCGAAAACGCTCATGTACACGATAATGGGTTACCGCCGGCTTGCCGCCCACATCCAACGCCGCCATCCGCTTGCGGTCTTTGGGATGACGGCCGATATTCTTCTCCACCGTGCCGCCGGCGATCAACTCACCCTGCACCAGGGCGTCATAGACCCGCTCCACCGTGCGTTTGGACAACTGCTCGATCAGACTGTTCTGCGCCCGGGGTGTTTTGGCCACCACCATCAACCCGGTGGTCTCCTTATCCAGCCGATGCACGATACCCGCCCGCGGCAGCTTCTCCAGATCGGGAGCATGGTAAAGCAGGCCATTGAGCAAAGTACCGTCCGGATTACCCGCCCCCGGATGCACCACCTGACCGGCCGCCTTATTGATCACCAGGATCTCCTCATCCTCATGCACAATCTCCAGCGGCACCGGCTGGGGGGCAAAGTGCACCTGCGGCTTGAACTCAGCGGTCAACTCCACCCGCTCGCCGCCGAGCACCTTATGATTGGGCTTGAGTACCGCCAACCCATCCAGCACCACCTTACCGGACTTGATCCACTGCTGAATCTGGGAGCGGGAAAACCCGCTGAACTGCTCGGCCAACACCGCATCCAGCCGCCGCCCCGCAGCCTGAAGCGGCAAGGTGGCATGCAGTGTTTGCGTGTTAGTAGGCGTGCTATCTGCCATGTGTTATGATTGCCCCTATTGTCATCAACCACCCTATTGTATGCGATGAAATCCTATTTACCCCCACTGCTGATCAGCTTGACCCTGGCACTGTCCGGCTGTTCAACCCTGTCCAATTTGGTGGAAAAACCAGAATCCGAATGGACGGTGGCGGACTACTACCAACGCCTGAAAGAGGCCTACGACAACGAACAGTGGGAGCAGGTAACCCAGTACGGGGAGAAACTGCTGGCCTACTACCCCTACGGCAAAGAGGCGGAGCAGGCCTACCTGTATCTGGCCTATGCCTACTATAAATGGGACGAGCCGCAATCAGCCATGCGCACCCTCAACGAATTCATCCGCCTCTACCCCAAACACCGCGCCCTGCCCTGGGCCTATTACCTGCGCGCCCGGGCGGCGGAAAAAGTGGTTGCCAGTTGGTTCGACCGTTGGCTTACCGATCCGGCCCGGCGTTCAGCCGAAGCGCTGAAGGAGGCGCTAACCTACTACAAAGCCGTCGTGGAGAAGTTTCCCCACAGCCCCTACGCGGAGATTGCCCGCACTAAGGTGATCGTCTTCTACAACCGCCTGGCGCGGCATGAATTCCATGTGGCCCAGTTCTACTTTAAAAAAGGCGCCTATCTCGCGGCGGCCAATCGGGTACAAGAACTGCTGAAAAACTACCCACGGGCGATCATCACCCCCGATGCCATTAACCTGATGGCCGCCGCCTTTGACCGGCTCGGCATGGATGTGCAGGCGGAGCACGCCCGCACCGTGCTTATTGCCCAGTTTCAAAAGCAAGTGCAACGCCCGCCCCGACAGACCTTAGAGCAGCGCCGTAAGCTGCGTCAACTGGAGCACAAGCCGCCAACCCCCCGCAGCCTGCGCTGGAGCAGCACCGAAAACCCCTAAACGCCACCCGTCCAGGGGGCGGGCATATCAAGCTAACCGCAACACCGGCACCACACCTGCAAGCTAAAGCAGCGGCGCAACCCAACCTAACAAGAAAAGAAGGGGCGCATCATTGGAGTCTGCGCTGTAGCCCTGATATTGTCCTCTCGACCCAGGTTACCCTCAGGTTGCCCGTTGCTTGGTGTGACTTTCCAGCCAAGGTACCACGGCCTCCCCTGCCATGGGCCGGGCAAGCAGATAGCCTTGCAGCAGATCCACCCCTTCCGCCACCAGTATGGTGCGTTGGCGATCCGTCTCCACACCTTCGGCGACCACCCGCAAACCCAAGGCATGACCCAAGGCACAGACCGCCCGGGCAATGGCCAGATCTGAGGAATCAGTTTCAATATCCCGCACCAAGGAACGGTCAATCTTGAGTTTATCCACTGGAAACTTTTTCAGGTAACCCAAGGATGAGTAGCCCGTGCCAAAATCATCCATCGCCAATCCAGCAATGCCAGAGTCGCGAATCATCTGGATCAGCATAGTGGTCTCCTCCGTATCGGACATCAACAGGGTTTCAGTCATTTCAAACTCAATATAGCGGGCCAGATTGCTGTCATGCACCTTTTCCACCAACTGTTCGATATGAGTCCGCTCAAATTCCAAAGCGGACAGGTTAATGGCCACTGTAAACCCGATCTCACCCAATGTGTTAAACCACTCATACAAATCGGTCAACACCAGCTCCAATACTTTCTCATCCAGCTGGCGGATCAGGCCACACTTCTCTGCTACGGAAATAAACCGATCCGGCGCGACCCAACCCAGCTGGGGGTGCGCCCAACGGATCAATGCCTCAAAAGTGACCACCTGGCCAGTATGGGCATCCAGAATGGGTTGATAGTACACATCCAGCTCATGACCGTTCAGGGCCCGTTGCAGGTCCACCTCCAACCTCAGTTCCTCTTCCAGATGATCCACCATGTCCTGCTGAAAAAAACGCCAAGTGCGTCTACCTGCCTGTTTTGCCGACCACATGGCCGCATCGGCCATGCGTAACAGTTCATAATAGTCCGCCCCGGCTTCAACGCCACAGCTGATGCCAATACTGGCAGACAGGCTAAAGGATTTATCCGCCACAATAATCGGTTGCTGCAAACGCTCCAAAATCCGCGCGCACAGTTGCTCCATAGCCATCATCGGCTCCGGCAACTGGCAGACATCGGTGATCATGACAAACTCATCGCCTCCGAAACGATACAACCGCCCCGGCATATCCATCAGACACCCTTCCAGACGACGGGCCACTTCTACCAAAACCCGATCCCCTACCCCATGTCCATGGGCATCGATAATGTCCTTGAAATGATCCAGATCGATATACAAACAGCCAAACGGCTCCTGGCGCTGAAATAACCCTTTGATATCCCGTTTCAGCCGCTGGCGGTTGTACAGGTGAGTCAAAGGGTCCCGCTCCAGCAACTGGCGCAACTGCTGAGTCTGAGAGTGAACATGGAGCATCAATGCCGCCAGCTGGGCGGCATGACGAAGCAATTGCTGCGCCAGCGGGTCCGGCCGCCGCGACTGGGAGAACGCCACCGCCAGCACCCCCCTCGGCTGCCCGGCCGCATCCTCAATAGCCTGGGACCAGCAACTGATAATCTCCAGCGGACTATCCAAACGATGTACCTTATTCCAGCGCGTATCTTGACGAATATCCTCGATAATCTGAAGACCCGGCTGATTCAATCCCGCCAAGCATGGATCCTCATGATTACTCATCATCTCCGCCAGCTGCCGTCGCTGTTGTGCACCCAATGAAGGGGCCGCCAAGATTTCTATCCGTCCATTGCGATGCTGTTTAAGCACCAACGTCTGGGCATCCGTCCACAGGGCGTTGAGCTGTTCACACAACGCGTTCAACAACCCCTGCTTGTCGCGCCCTGCCATGATCTCGGCAAAGATCTGTTGCTCCCATGCCAGCAGCTGGGATAGCTGAGACGAGGCCACTTGAACATTGGCTATTTGTGGAGCATCTGACACTGACATAATCCTTAAACCGGCTCCTCATAACGGCTGGTGATGGGATAGCGCCGGTCGCGGCCAAAACTGCGCGGCGTAACCCGCACACCGGGTGGAGCCTGACGGCGTTTATATTCATGGGCATTGATCAGACGGATCGCCTGACGGACGGCCGCCGGATCCAAACCCGCCTCCACAAGCTGGGCCGGTGTTTTCTGCTCCACCACATACCCCTGAATAATGCGATCCAGCACCGCATAATCGGGCAGGCTGTCCTGATCCACCTGGTCGGGCCGCAGCTCAGCGCTGGGAGGGCGCTCGATCACCCGCTGGGGAATCACTTCGGTTTCACGGTTACGCCACCGGGCCAACGCATAGACCTGCGTTTTGAGCACATCTTTCAACGGTGCAAACCCGCCGATCATATCCCCATACAAAGTGGCATACCCCACGGCGATCTCCGATTTATTACTGGTGGCCAGAACCAGCTTGCCAGTGGCGTTCGCAATGGCCATCAACGCCACGCCCCGCAGACGCGCTTGTAAATTTTCCGCTGTTACCCCTTCAACCGATGCCAAACGGGGCGTAAGCAACTGGGTCATACCCTTAAATCCCGCCTCAATGGGCAGGGTGGAGAAAGCAACCCCCAGCCGTTCCGCCTGCAAACGCGCGTCCTCTATGCTGGCCTGCGCCGTATAGTGATACGGCATCATGACCGCTTCACAGCGTGCCGGCCCCAGCGCATCCACGGCGACTGCCAGCGTTAGAGCAGAATCTATGCCACCTGAGAGCCCCAGCACAATACCTGCTGTGATACCGTTTTTATCGATAAAGTCACGCACACCGGTGACCAATGCCCCATAGAGGCGTTCCTCATCGTGGGGAACCGGGGCATGCGCACCCGGCAGCAGGGCTACATTGCCCCCCTGGCGCAACATGCGCACCGGCGTCAGGCCACTTTCAAAGGCCGGTGCCTGCACCAACACCTCCCCTTCGGCATCCATGGCGAAGCTGCTGCCGTCGAACACCAGCTCATCCTGCCCGCCCACCTGGTTGACATAGATAACCGGCCGAGCAAACTCCGCCACCCGGCGGCGCACCACCTGTAGCCGATCCTCATGCTTTTCCGCGTGGAAAGGGGAGGCGTTCATATTGAGCAGCACTTCGGCCCCCGCCTCCACTGTGCGCGCCACCGCCGTGGGTTTCCAGATATCCTCACAGATCAATAAGCCGAAACGCACCCCCTTGTAATCCACCACACAGGCCTGATCGCCCGGGCTAAAGTAGCGCTTCTCGTCAAAGGGGCCGTAATTGGGCAGAAACTGCTTCATATAGGCCGCTTTCATCTGGCCATTTTCAATCCAGGCGGCCATATTGAAACGCTCATCCAGGCTGTCCATCATGGGATAACCCACCACCAGCGCCACAGGCAAATGCGCCGCGCAGAGGCTGTCCAGCGCTGCCTGGACCTGGGGATAGAGCCCGGGACGCAGCAGCACATCCTCCGGCGGGTAACCGGTCAGACACATCTCCGGAAAAACCACCACATCCGCCTGAAAATCGGCAATAGCTTGCCGCGCCAGGTCGATAATCCTGTCCGCATTGCCGCGCAGATCCCCCACTATTGGGTTCATCTGCGCCATGACGATGGTCAGCTGCCGACTCATGCCGCGCCCAACCTTGCTTTCATGGCCTGTCCCATCTGGGTGGGACTATGCACCACCGTCACCCCCGCCGCCTCCAGCGCGGCGATCTTGGCCGCCGCTGTGCCCTGCCCGCCGCTGACAATAGCGCCAGCATGGCCCATGCGCCGCCCGGGCGGTGCAGTCACCCCGGCGATATAGGCCACCACCGGCTTGGTCACCTGCGCCCGGATAAAGTCTGCGGCCGCTTCCTCCGCCGTGCCACCAATCTCACCTACCAGAATAATGCCCTCGGTCTGGGGATCCGCCTCAAACAGGCGTAGACAGTCGATAAAGTCCATACCATGAATGGGGTCTCCCCCAATACCCACACAGGTGGACTGGCCCAACCCCACCTGTGTGGTCTGCCATACCGCCTCATAGGTCAGGGTACCGGAACGGGAGACAATCCCTATTTTGCCCGGCTGATGAATATGCCCTGGCATAATGCCCATCTTGCATTCACCCGGGGTGATCACCCCCGGACAGTTGGGACCGATGAGCACACTGTCGCTCTGCTCCAGAACCGCCCGCACTTTCAGCATATCGGCCACCGGAATCCCCTCGGTGATACAGGCGATCACCCGAATCCCCGCATCGACTGCCTCTAAAATGGCATCCGCAGCAAACGGCGGCGGCACATAGATCATGCTGGCATTGGCGCCGGTGGCGGCCACCGCATCATGCACTGTGTCGAATACCGGCCGCTCCAGGTGGGTCATTCCCCCCTTGCCTGGTGTGACACCGCCAACCAACTGGGTGCCATAGGCTATGGCCTGCTCCGAATGGAATGTCCCCTGTCGGCCGGTAAATCCCTGGGTGATGACCCGCGTGTCCCGATTGACCAGAATACTCATGCCGCCTCCTTTGCCAATTTCACCGCGGTCTGCGCCGCCTCGTCCAGATCATTCACCGCCACCAGATTCAGGCCGCTTTCCGCGAGCAGTTGTCGGCCCGCTTCCACATTGGTGCCCTCCAGGCGTACCACCACCGGCACCTGCAGCCCCACTTCGCGCGCCGCCCGAATAATGCCTTCAGCGATCAGATCACAGCGCACAATGCCACCAAAGATATTCACCAGAATGGCGCGCACCCTGTCACTACTGGTGATGAGTTTGAACGCTTCCGCCACCCGCTCCGCCGTCGCACTGCCTCCCACATCCAGGAAGTTGGCAGGTTCCCCACCGTGTAGTTTGATCAGATCCATGGTGGCCATGGCCAGCCCGGCGCCATTGACCATACAACCGATATTCCCCTCCAGGGCGATGTAGTTGAGATCGAACTGATGGGCCTGGACCTCTCGCGGGTCTTCCTGGGTCGGATCATGCATCGCCTGTAAGTCCGCCTGGCGATAGAGGGCATTGTCATCCACATTTACCTTGGCATCCAACGCCACCAGCTGATTGTCGGCGGTGCGCACCAGCGGATTGATCTCCACCAGGCTCAAGTCTTTGGCCAATGCCAGACGGTAGAGGGCCTGCAGGATCTGCCCCAACTGCTTGAAGGCCTCTCCCTTCAACCCCAGAGCGAACCCTGCCTGGCGCGCCTGATAAGGCATGACCCCCGTCACCGGGTCAATGTCCAGGGTAATAATCTTCTCTGGCATTTCAGCGGCCACCTGCTCAATATCCATACCGCCGGCGGCGGACAAAATAAAACGATGGCGTTTGCTGTTGCGGTCAATCAGCAGACTCAGGTAGAGCTCATCTTCAATCGGCAGGGTCTGCTCGATGAGCAAGGCATTAACGGGCAGCGCCCGCCCGCCAGTCTGGGGCGTAGCCAGCCGGCTGCCCATCAACTGCGCCGCCACCACTTCCGCCTCATCAGCGGTGTTCACCAGCTTGACGCCGCCGGCCTTACCGCGGGCGCCAGCGTGAATCTGCGCTTTAATAACGCAGGGCAATCCAACTTCGTTCAACGCGCTGTCCAACTGACGCAAGGACTCAATCACCATACCTTCCGGCGTGGGTACACCATAGTCGCGGAATAATTGCTTGGCCTGATATTCATGCAGATTCATCGGTGGGTTCCTGTTAATAGACGAGATTTGTGCTATTTTAAGCACCTGTCTGCCTGCGATGAAAGGGTTAATTGCAGTGCAAACCGATAAGATCTAAGGAGATGTCAATGCGCGCCCTGCTGTTTATGGGACTGGTACTGATTCTATTCGGCCTGATCATGCTGGTGGCCACGCGACTGCGCCGCAGCCTCTCCAGAGAAGACAAAACGCACTCCATGGACGCTGCGAAGACCGTACGCTGCGTGAAGTGCGGGGCGTTTATTCCTCAAGATCAGGCCATCCCCACTGAGCAAGGCCCCACCTGCCCGGAGCATCAGTCGTAGATCTTCTCCACCGTCACATCGAAGATCAGCACTTGCCCCGCCAGCGGATGATTAAAATCCACGGTGATCACATCCTCCTCCACCGCCACGATGGTGCCGGGCACTTCTTCACCGGCCGGGCCACTGAAACCGATCACCAACCCCCGCGCCACATCCATATCCTCGGGAAAGTCGCTGCGGGACATCTGCACCAGATTATCGGGGTCGGGATTGCCAAAAGCGTCATCGGGAAACAGGGTGAACTGCTTGTGCTCGCCCTCCGCCAACCCCAGCAGCCACTTCTCCAGCCCGGCAAACAGGGTGCCATCGCCTAAGGTGAACTGCAGCGTCTCATCGCCTTCGGTCTGGTCTACCACTGTGCCGTCAATCAGACACAGGGAGAACTTGATATCCACCGTACTGTCAGGTAATACCGTCTTCATCATCAGAACTTCCCAAAAATGGAGAAGGGCGCTTGCGGCACCTCCTCACAGCGAATTTTCCATACCAATGTGTAGCGGCAATCTGTCGTCACGCACGTGGCATGCTCAACCGCCAACTTGCGGGGCGCCAGGGCATACACTTCATCTTTCAAATACCCGCGGCTACACAGGCTGCGCGCCTTGTAATCCATCTGAAAGCCATCCAGAACTGGTGGCTCGTCATACTGCTGCTGCAACAACCAGGCCATCCCCGCCTCATCCAACTTCTGCGTATGCACGGGATAGATCGCCTCACCGCCACGCCCAAGCGCCTGCCCCGATACCGCCGCCGCTTTCTGCGTCACACTACTGCAGCCTGCCACCAGTCCCAGTAACACCCCCACCGCCAGCATGCGGATCATGACTCACCTCCCGGCAGTGGCTGTTCCTGCAACCCGACTTCACGAATGATATAGCACATATTGGTCTGCAGCTTTTTACCATCAATGAGCAGTGATGCGCCATACTGATCCTCCGGATTCAGCCGCACATCCCCTTGATAGACTTTGAGCAACTTGCCATCCAAACAGGAGCGGATCTCCACCACCCGTTTCAGTCCGACCCAGTCGGACTGCAGGTTTTTGGCTGTATTGGTCACTTTCTCACACCCTGTCAGCGCCACCAGCGCCAACAGACTAAGGAGCGCGATTTTGTTGATCATTCGACTCATCCTCATCGTGCAAATCCTGTACCCGCCAATCCTGAGCGTTCAGGGTTTCTTCCGTGTCCGCCCCCTCGGTCGGCCACAGCCACGCCACCACTAAAATAATCACGACCGTCAATAAAAATAGGGTCAGATTACTCACAACTCAACGCCCTTCTGCGCCTTAATACCCGCATCAAAAGCGTGTTTGACCAATCGCATCTCGGTGACCGTGTCCGCATCCTCAATCAACGCCTGGGGCGCCCCCCGACCGGTGATAATCACATGCTGATGCGCCGGACGGTTCAAGACATCCTGGCGCAACGACGGCCAATCCAGGTAATGATACGCCAGCGCCACACAGAGTTCATCCAAAATCACCATATCCCAATCCGCATCCTGCAGATAGCGCTTCGCCGTCTGCCAACCCGCCTGGGCCGTTGCCTGATCCCGCTCGAAATTCTGCGTATCCCAGGTGAACCCCTCGCCCATGGCATGAAAAGCCACCGGCTCAAACTGACGGAAAAAACGCTCCTCCCCCGTATCCATCGGCGCCTTGATAAACTGCACAATCGCCACCCGCATCCCGTGGCCCAGGGCGCGAACCGCCATGCCGAAAGCGGAGCTGCTTTTGCCTTTGCCGTCGCCCGTCAGCACCAGCAGCACCCCCTTTTCCGCCTGCGCCCGGGCAATGCGCTGCGCCATGAATGCCTTGCGCCGCTTCATGATCAAGTTATGCTTATGACTCTCCATCAATAACTTACCGCTTCTCTTTTACCGGGTTTTTATATAATCCGCTGTCACAGATCTGCTTAAGGAGCGCTCATGATGCACATTACCATACTCGGCACCGGTTTTGCCGCCCTAACCGCTGTGCGCACCCTACGTAAGCGCAACCCCAACGCCCATATTACCGTGATCTCGCCGCACAAATCCCTGGTTTATCTGCCCAGCATTATCTGGATCCCCGCCCGAATCCGGCAAGGTGAAGAACTGCGCGTGGATCTGAGCCGTTTTTTCGAGCGCATGAATGTGCAATTCATTGAAGGAACGGTGGCGCAGGTCAGCCAGGGCGGACGCACGGTGACCCTGACAGACGGGCAAAGCATCACCAACGACGGGCTGATCATTGCCAGCGGTGGACGCTTTATCAAAAAGTTGCCGGGTATTGAGCATGTCATCACCCCCTGCGAAGGCATCGAGGCGGCGGAAAAGATTCGCGACCGACTCGAACAGATGAGCGGTGGCACCTTGGCCATCGGCTTCAGCGGCAACCCTAAAGAACCCTCCGCCATGCGTGGCGGCCCCATGTTCGAGTTTCTGTTCGGTATCGATACCCTGCTGCGCCAACAGGGGCGTCGTGACAAATTCGAGCTGATCTTCTTCAATCCGGCCGAAGCGCCCGGCAAACGCCTGGGGCCCCAGGTGCCCGCCCGCATTGTAGAGCTGATGGGCAAACGCAACATCAAAACCCACCTGGGCCACAAGATCAAAGGGTTTGAACAGAACAAAGTCATCACCGAAGGCGGAGAGATCGAGGCTGATCTGATCCTGTTTATGCCCGGTATGACCGGCCCTGCCTGGCTGTCTGACTCCGACCTGCCCGCCTCCGAAGGCGGCTTGATCAAAGCGGATGAATTCGCCCGGGTGGTGGGACTGGAGAAAACCTATGTGGCCGGTGATGCTGGCAGCTTCCCCGGCCCGGAATGGCAGGCCAAGCAAGCCCATGCCGCTGACATTCAGGCAGAAGTGGCCGCGGTGAATCTGTTGGCGGAACTGAGCGGCGCCCAGCCTCAGGCCAAGATCAAGCACGAGCTGATCTGCATTATCGACACCCTGACCCATGGCATTTTTGTCAAGCGGACGGAAAAAGGCACCACCCTGCTGCCTCCCTGTCGGCTGATGCACTGGGCCAAAATGGCTTTTGAGTGGTGGTATCTACGCCAATACCGCTAAAACGGTTAGACCCCATTCACGCCCGCGCCACGGGAAAGGCGACCACCGCCTCAATATCCTCAACCCCCAGGGCCGCCATCACCAGGCGGTCCACCCCTAAAGCCACGCCGCTACAGGCAGGCAGGCCGCCGTTAGCCTGCAAAGCTTCCAGCAACCGCGCATCCACCGGCATCTCAGGCCGCCCCAGGCGGCGGCGCGTCCTGTTCCACTGGGCAAAACGCTGCGCATAGGCTGTTGCCTCGCGCAGCTCCTCATAACCATTGGCCAACTCCATACCCGCCACATACACCTCAAAGCGCAGCGCATAGCCTTCTGGCGACAAGGCAGCCAGCGCCGCCTCCTCCCGCGGCCAGCCCCACACGAACACCACCCCGTGTGCCGCCAATTGCGGCTCGATGATTTCGGTCAACACCAACTGCCGCCACAGCAGGGTATCTTCCGGGTCCACACCGGCGATCTCTTTACCCGCCGCCGTCAATGCCCGACGAAACACCCCTGCCTCCGCCGTATAGGCCGATTCGATGCCGGCAAAGCGGGCAAACAGCTCATCATAGCGTAGGCGCAACACCGGCTGCGGCCCCAATATGGCCTGCAACAGCGCGGCGGTTTCATCCATCATGGCCTGTAGATCGAACCCCAGCCGATACCACTCCAACAGGGTGAATTCCGGCTGGTGCCGACGGCTTTCATCGCCATCGCGAAACACCTTGCCCAAGGCATAAACATCGCCATAGCCAGCGCATAACAGCCGTTTGAGCGGGTATTCCGGCGAGGTGGGCAGCCAGCGCCTTTGCGCCCCCACACCAGGCCGGTGCACCCAGGTGGAGAGACTGCGCAGATGTACATCCGGCGCTGCCGCGGCAGACAGCATGGGCACCTCCACCTCCATGACCCCGCGGGCATGAAAAAACGCGCGCAGATCCGCCAGAATCCGCGCGCGTTTTTGTAGTGCCGCTTGAGTCGCTGTGGGGCGCCAGTCATCCCTTGGCGCGTGAGACATATTCACCGGTCTGCGTATTGACCACCACCTTGTCGCCAATCTGCACAAACAAGGGCACCTGCACCACCGCACCGGTGGAAAGGGTGGCCGGCTTACCACCGGTACCGGCCGTATCCCCCTTCAGGCCCGGATCGGTCTCCACCACCTCCAAGGTCACCTGCTTAGGTGGCACCACGGCAATCGGCTCCCCATTCCACAGGGTGACACTGCAGATATCCTGCTCCACCAGCCACTTGGCATTGTCTCCCACCGCCGCTTCACCAGCCTGATACTGATCAAAGGTTTCCGGATCCATAAAATGCCAGAATTCACCATCGTTGTAGAGATACTGCAGCTCCGTATCCACCACATCCGCCGCTTCCACCTTCTCGCCGGACTTGAAGGTCTTCTCCAGCACCCGACCGGTGATCAGATTGCGATACTTCACCCGATTGAATGCCTGGCCCTTGCCCGGCTGGACAATCTCATTGTTGATAATGACGCAGGGCTGGCCATCCAGCAAAAACTTCAGGCCATTGCGAAACTCACTGGTGCTGTAGGTCGCCATGATTGTTCTCCCTTAAAATAGTCGGCTTATTTTAACGGCGAGGGACGGGCGTGTCAGCCATTGTCAAGGATATCGAGGCCCTAGCACAACGCATCGGTCGGCGGCTGCCGCCGGTGGAAACGAACTTTCCCCTCAAGGTGCCCGCACACTTTATCGAGCGCATCGCCACCTGCGACCATGATGGGTTGCTGGCGCAGGTGCTGCCCACAGCCGCGGAAAACCAGACTGTTCCCGGCTTCAGCGCCGATGCGGTGGGTGACCTGAACGCCCGCCCGGCTCCGGCGCTGCTGCACAAATACCACGGGCGGGCGCTGGTGATGCTCTCCCCCCGCTGTCACATCCACTGCCGCTTCTGCTTCCGCCGCCACTTTCCCTATGAACAGACCCTGGGACAAGCCGCCTGGCAGACCACCCTGGACTACCTGCACCGCCATGAGGAGATCCATGAGGTCATCCTCAGCGGCGGCGACCCCCTCACGTTAAGCGAGGCACAATTAACCGACCGCGTCCGGGCGCTGGAAGCCATCCCCCATATTCAAACCCTGCGCATCCACAGCCGCAGCCCCATTGCTGCACCGGCGCTGACGCCACAAGGGCGGTTTCTGCATTGGGCGCGCCACAGTCGCCTCAACAAGGTGCTGGTGGTGCACTGCAACCATCCGGACGAGCTGAGCAAGGAGACGGCCGAAGTATTGGCCCGCTGGCGTCAGGCGGGCTTTACCCTGCTCAATCAAAGCGTGCTGCTGCGCGGCGTCAATGACCAGGAAGCGACCCTGGAGAAACTCAGCCACAGCCTGTGGGCCCAGGGCGTACTGCCCTACTATCTGCATCTGTTGGATCGGGTGCAAGGGGCGGCACACTTTGAGGTGAGCGCCAGCCGTGGCATCGCCTTGATACAATATCTGCGCCAACGCCTGCCCGGCTATCTGGTCCCGCGTCTGGTGCGCGAAATCGCCAACGAGCCCTGCAAAACCCCGGTGGAGGTTATTTGAAAAACCTGTTCAAACTCTTGGTCGCGCTGGCGCTGCTGGCCTTTCTCTTCTGGCAAGTGGATCCGCACCAGGCGTGGCAGACCATCACCACCGCCACCCCCTGGATGGTGGCGGCCGCATTGCTGATGCAGTTGCTCAGCCAGGTGACCGCCGCCGTGCGCTGGAAGCTGATTATGCACCGGCTGGGCTTTCACCACCCATTCCGCTTCTATCTGGCCAGCTATTTCAAAGGGGCGCTGTTCAATCAGGTGCTGCCCACCAGCATCGGCGGCGACGCCTACCGCATCGCCGAAGTGCATGCCCATGGCGCTCCCTTAAAAGAGGCCTTCTATGCCATTTTCATTGATCGCATCGTGGGGCTGATCGGCCTGTTGTTGCTCAATATCCTGGCGTTGTGGTGGGCGCCGGCAGACCTGCTGCCTGCCGTCTTGCTCTATGGTCTGGTCAGCATCACCCTGGCCGCCCTGACCGGCTTTGCGCTGCTTCTGTGGCTGCACCGACTCACGCCCCTGTATCGCTGGTCGTTCACTCGCCTGTTTGCCGAGCTGTCCGAACGCTTCTACCGCGTTTATCGCCATCCCCGGGATTTGGCGGTGCAAATCGGTCTGTCCTTGCTAACCCATCTGTTTGCCATGCTCGCCATCTTCGGTCTGGGCCATGCCGTGGGCATCAACCAGCCCATCGGCATCTATCTGGCCCTGACCCCACCGGCCATCCTGCTGACCATTCTCCCCCTTTCCTTTGCCGGATGGGGCGTGCGTGAAGGGGCGCTGATCGGTCTATTTATGTTGGTGGGCGCCGCCCAGGCGCAAGTGCTGGCCATGTCGGTGCTCTATGGTATGATTCTGATCTTTGCTGCCCTACCGGGCGTGTTCTTCTACTTGAAATCAAAGCATCGCTGGCTATGAATGTGGACACCATGCGTCGGGTGGATTACTGGCTCGGCATCCCGCTGACCGCCCTATCCACACCGCTGATCAAACTGCTGGACAAACTGCGCCGCCCGGCGCCTGAATCGCCGAAAAAAATCCTGCTGGTGGAGCTGTCGGAGATGGGCAGCACCATTCTGGCCGACCCGGCCATGGAAGCGCTGCAACGGCGTTTCCAGGCCGAACTGCACTTTGTCATCTTTGCGCAGAACAAACCCTCTCTGGAACTGCTCAATACCATCCCTGAGGAGAATATTTTCACCCTGCGCGCTGACTCCCTGAGCACCCTGGTAGTGGATGCGCTGCGCTTTATCAAATGGTGCCGCACCCGCCAGATCGACACCACCATCGACCTGGAACTCTTCTCCCGCGCCTCGGCCCTGCTTACCGGCTGGAGCCTGGCCCAACGGCGGGTGGGTTTTCACAACTTCCACGGTGAAGGCTTGTGGCGCGGCGATCTGCTGACCCACAAGGTGCTCTACAACCCGCACATGCACATCAGCAAAAACTTTATGGCACTGGCCAAAGCTCTCGAAGTGCCACCGCAGCGGCCCTATACCAAGGTGAAAATCACAGATGAGGAGATTCGACTGCGCCAGGTAAACTTTTCCGCCGCACAACAGCAATCGATGGTGGAGATTGTGCGCCAACGGGCACCGGCTTTTACCCCTGAACAACACCGGTTGGTGCTGATCAATCCCAATGCGTCCGAGCTGTTGCCGCAGCGGCGCTGGCCCAAGGAAAACTATCAGGCGCTGATCGAGCGGCTACTAGAAAAGTTTGAGGATATCATCGTGCTGATCACCGGCGCACCGGCTGAATTCGATGAGGCGGAACAGCTGCAACAGGCCGTCAATCACCCCCGCTGCATCAATTTCGCCGGCGGCTGCAAGTTCAACGAACTCCCCCTGCTCTACACTATCAGCACCGCCATGGTCACCAACGACTCCGGCCCCGGCCACTTTTCCGCCATCACCCCCCTTAAGACCTTTGTGCTCTTTGGCCCGGAAACCCCTGCCCTCTATGGCTCCCTGGGCAACAGCACGCCTCTCTGGGCGGGGCTGGCCTGCTCTCCCTGTGTCTCCGCCGCCAACCACCGCAAGACCCCCTGCACCGACCCGATATGTATGCGCGCCATCAGCGTGGATGAAGTCCTTGACCATGTCAGCGATTATCTGAACAGCCCAAGCGGGCATTGAGCGCCGCCAGACGCTGCGGCGTGCCCACATCACACCACAACCCCGTATAACGCTCCCCGCTCACCTGACCTGCATCCATGGCCTGACGCAGCAGCGGCGCCAGAGGCTGTGGCCCCGGCGTCACCCCGGCAAACAGCTCAGGGTCGAGGACACTGATCCCGGCAAATGTCCACGGGCCTGTGGGCGTCACCCGCCCCCCTTGCAAACCAAAATCGCCTTCAGGATGATGCGCCGGGCTGGGCACCAACACCAGATGAGCCAACCCATCCGGCTGCGACAGACGGGCGTAGTCATAGTCGGTGAACACATCGCCATTGACCACGATGAACGGGGCATCCCCAAGCAGCGGCAACGCCTGGACAATGCCGCCCGCGGTCTCCAATCCGCCAGGCGGTTCCGCAGAGAAGTGCAAGGTCAACCCATAGCGGGGCCTGCCCACAAAGGCTGCGATCTGCTCCTTTAACCAGGCGCCATTGACCACCACCTCACGCACCCCTGCCGCGGCCAACTTCTCCAACTGCCAATCCAGCAGTGGACGCCCGCAGACCCGCAGCAAAGGTTTGGGCGTGGTATCAGTCAACGGACGCATGCGCATTCCCCGCCCCGCCGCCAGCACCATGGCCCGCTCAATGGCCATTTTTAGCCTCCAACGCCGGCAGCACCCTCTCCGCCACCCAATGGGCCAGAGATGCCGTCTCCGGCCAGGCGCGCCCCACCTCCACGATATAGCGCAAGGTATTGGGAATATCCTCCAAATAGCGGGCCTTGCCATCCCGATGCCACAGGCGGGCAAAAATGCCCGCCGCCTTAAGATGACGCTGCACACCCATCAAATCAAAAGCCCGCACAAAGGCGGCATGATCCCTGCGCTGTTGCACGCCCGCCTCCACCAGCTGAGCAAACCAGGCATCACGCCACTGGATCACCTTCTGCTCCGGCCAGCGCAGATAACAATCCCGCAGCAAAGAGACCGCATCATAGGTAAGCGGCCCTACCAGCGCATCCTGAAAATCCAAAATACCCGGATTGGGATCGCTCACCATCAGATTACGGCTGTGGTAATCCCGATGCACAAATACCTGCGGCTGGGCCAGGGCGTTTTCCACCAATGCCTGCACCACCTGTTCCCAATCTGCAGGTACCTCCAGGTTCAAATGGATGCCCACCAGCCAGTGGGCAAACAGCGCCATTTCATCGCCCAACCGCTGCGCATCATACGCAGGCAACCTGGCCACATATTCTGCCCCCTTGACCTGCAGGCGCACCAAAGCGCTCAGGGCATCGCCATAGAGCCGATCCGCCGTCTGCAGCGTCAGCGCCTGCTGATAAGTCTGTTGGCCCAGATCGCTCAACAGCATAAAGCCTTTTGTCTCATCCCAGGCCAGCACCTCCGGGGCATTCAGTCCCATCTGGCGCAACCACCCGCTAATGCGCACAAAGGGTTCACAGGGTTCCTGCGTCGGCGGCGCATCCATGACGATAAATGTCTCCCCACACCGGGTTACGCGGAAATAGCGGCGAAAGCTGGCATCCGCCGAGGCGGGCACCGGCCGGGAAAAGCCCGACGGACAAGGGGTCCCCCTATTTTTTTCCACCGCGATTTTTTCCAGCCATTTCATCAACTGGGAAAGTCTGGGATCTGTGTCCAAAATGGCCTCCTGACGGCTAAAATGAGTGTTTTTGCACACGACGGCGGCTATTTTGAAACGAACAGCGCTTTTTTGCATCAGCTTTTTCCTTTGCCAACCGGCAGGCGCGCAACCCTGCACCGGGCAGTGGCTGCTGCCGCTTAAACCCATCAAGCAGACAGGCCCCACGGAGGCTTGGGCGGATCAACTGGTGGCGACCCAGGAGGGAATCGATCTGAGCGGCCAGGTGCAACTGAGCCATCCCGGACTGTGGCTCCAGACCCTGCAGCTACACTGGGATCGACTGAGCCGCATGCTCACAGCCGCCGACGATGTGCAGGCGCAGACGCACCACTGGCTGCTCACCGCCCGCCAACTGCGCTATCAGCGCGCAAACAATACCCTGGAAGCGCAAGCCGTCCACTTCCAGCAACGCAACCGCCAACTGCGCGGCCAGGCGCAAAAGCTCATCCACAACCCCGCCGAAGAACAAACCCAACTGCAAACAGCCCGCCTGACCACCTGCCCCCTGGGGCAGGATGACTGGTTTGTGCATGCGCAAAAGGTGCGCGTGGATCGCAAGGCCCAGCGGGTGTATGCCCACCACGCCCGCCTGAATTTCAAGGGCGTGCCCCTGCTCTACACCCCCTATATCAGCTATCCATTGTCCAAACGGGCCAGCGGCTTTCTCATCCCCAGCGTACAAAGCTATCAGTCACCCAACCGGGAAAATCCCAGCTGGCTGGTGGGCATTCCCTACTACTTCAACCTGGCACCCAACTATGACGATACGCTGACGCTCTACACATTCCAGGATCGCGGCCTGATGCTGGATAATGAATTTCGCAGCCTGAACAGCTGGCAGCAGAGCGTGCTGACGACCACCTGGCTGGATGATCAACTGACGGGTAAGCCGCGCTGGCGCATCAAGCTGGTGGGCGATCAATATTTCGGCTACGGTCTCAGCGGTCGTATTCAGTGGCAGGATGTCTCCGACAAGGACTTTTTCGCCGACATACCCATTGATCCTCTGCTCACCACCGCCAGCTTTGACCGCCGTCAACTGCGCCTGGACTGGCGTCCCACGGATCAGATCAGCGCCTTTATCCGCCATCAGGATTACCTGTTGCTGCGGAATCATGCGGCCAATTACGCGTTGCGGCCTCAGTTTGGCCTAACCCTCAACCACCGCTTCACCAACCAATTACAAGGGCAACTCTACACCGAAATCAGCCATTTCGATATTCCCATTGACCACAGCCGCCCCGAAGGTCAGCGCACCCTGGTGCGTCCCCGGCTGACGCTGCTGGCCCCCACCCGTTGGGGCGAGGTGGGCGCGACGGCGCAAATCCAACACACCCGCTATGATCTGCTCGACGGGGCGCCCGGGGGCGAGATTAGCGTGCCCATGGCCGAAATACACGGCACCGTGGTATTCGAGCGACCTGCTGATGAGATCGGCCCCGGCTGGATTCAGACCCTGGAACCCAGACTGCAATACACCCATATCCCCTATGTCGATCAGGATGCCCTGCCCAACTTTGACAGCGCCCCACGCAGCCTGAGTTTTGATAATCTTTTTGCCCTCAACCGCTTCACCGGCGCTGACCGCATTGGTGACACCCAGCGCCTTTCATTCGCCCTGACCACACGCCTCCTCAGTCCCCGTGGCCATGAACACCTGCGCGCCGCCATCGGCCAGGCCTTTTATCTGGCCACCCGCCATGTGGGCCTGACCGGTACCCTGGCGGACACCACCCCCCGCAGCCACCTGTTCGGCCAGTTGCGCCTCACCACAGACGCCGTGCTGTTTGACAGCACCTTTGAACTGCACGACGGCACCTTTGCCCTGCGCAACCTGATCAGCCGCCTGCGTTGGCGCGCCGATCGCCTGACCCTTCTGAGCCAATACAGCTGGCAGCAGATTGCCAGCCCCGATGAAACCCAACTGCTACTGACCGGCGCACTGTGGCAACCCGGCCGTAACTGGCAAGTGGGCGGCTATCTGCAGTATGACTACACCGCCAAGGTGCGCGTGGAAACCGCTTGGACCTTGGGCTACGAAAGCTGCTGCTGGAAAAGTGAGCTGCAGTTGGAGGAAACACGCCTGCAAGATGGCCGCTATAATTACACGCTACGACTGGTGCTGACCCTCAAAGGCTTGAGCACCACAGGACGCAGCTTTGCACGGCTGCTGCAACGTAAACTGAATTTCTAAGGCGCACCATGACTTTGATCCGATCGATTTTCCTGTTCACCCTGCTGTCATTACTGGCCTTTTCCGCCCAGGCAGCCCAGTTGCTGGAGCGCATCGTAGCCGTAGTGGAAGACCAGCCCATTCTGCAAAGCGAACTGGACCAGGCCATCTCAGCGACCCTGTCCCAACTGCGCCAGAGAGGCATTACCCCTCCCCCTGCGGATGTGCTGCGCAAACGGGTCTTAGAGCAACTTATCCTGGAGAAAATCCAACTGCTGCGCGCCAAACAGCGGGGCATCCAGGTGAGCGATGATGAGGTCAACGCCCAGCTGCAACAGATCGCGGCGCAAAATGGCCTGACCCTGGCGCAACTGCAACAGATGCTGGATGAACAACAACCCGGCGGTTTCGCCCAATTGCGCGAAAGTGTGCACAAACGGCTGACCATTGAAAAACTGCGCCATATCGAGGTGGTCAGCCGCATACAGGTCACCGAGAACGATGTGGACCAGTTTCTCAAACAACAGGCAGGCGGCAACCTGACCCGCTACAAGCTGCGTCATATCCTCATCGCCCTGCCCAGCGCCCCCACCCAAGAACAGGTGGCTGAAGCCCAAGCCAAGGCCGAGCAGCTTTACCAACAGGTGCAAAACGGCGCCGACTTCAGCGCCCTGGCGGTGCAGCACTCCCAAGGACAATATGCCCTCCAGGGCGGCGATTTGGGTTGGCGCAGTGAAAACGAGCTGCCCGACCTGTTCCTGGATGCCTTAGACAAACTGCAACCCGGTATGGTGACCCCACCGTTGAAAAGCCCCAGCGGTTATCACCTGCTGAAACTGGAAGAGAAGGGCAATACCCTCCAGGCCAGCGAGCGCGACCGCCAACAGGCGCTGATGGCCCTGCGCCAGCGCAAAGCCAGCGAACTGTTCGACCTGTGGCTGCGCCGCCTGCGGGATGAGGCCCATGTGGAGATCTATCTGGACGATGAGGAAACCCTCAAACCGTGAAACCGCTGGTCATTACAAGCGGCGAACCGGCCGGGATCGGCCCAGACCTGATTGCTGAGCTGGCACAACACACATGGACTATCCCCTTAGTCGTGTTGGGCGATGCCCAGGTGCTGACCGCGCGCGCCCGGATGCTCAACCGTCCCCTGCGCCTGCTCCCCTGGCATGACCAGCGCGACCCGGCACCTGCCGGCGCCCTGTATCACCTGCCGATCCCCACGGCGACTAGCGTCGTTCCCCGCCAGCTTGACCCGACCAATGCCCCCCATGTGCTGGCGCAGTTACGCCGTGCCACCCAAGGGTGTTTGACCGGCGAATTCGCCGGTGTGGTCACTGCCCCGGTACATAAAGGGGTGATCAATGATGCAGGCATTCCCTTTAGTGGCCATACGGAATTTTTTCAAGCCGCCGCCCAGGTGGATGAGGTGGTGATGATGCTGGCCACCGAAGGGTTGCGGGTGGCGCTGGCCACCACCCACCTGCCTCTGCGAGCCATCGCCGACGCCATCACCCAGGAGAAACTCACCCGGATTCTGACCATCCTGCATCAAGCGCTGCGCCGATCCTTTGGCCTGCATAAGCCGCATATTCTGGTGGCCGGCCTCAACCCCCATGCGGGCGAAGGCGGCCATATGGGAAGGGAAGAGATCGAAATCATCGAACCGGTGCTCAAGCGGCTGCGCACCCAAGGGCTGCACCTTACCGGCCCGCTACCGGCCGACACCCTGTTTACGCCGAACCACCTGGATGGCGCCGATGCGGTGCTGGCCATGTACCATGACCAAGGCCTGCCCGTACTCAAACACAAGGGCTTCGGCCGCGCCGTCAATATTACTTTGGGGCTACCCTTTATCCGCACTTCAGTGGACCATGGTACCGCCCTGGAACTGGCCGGCAGCGGCCAGGCCGACCCGGGCAGCCTGATTTATGCCATCCATACCGCAATAGAGATGATCAACCATGGCGCACAAGCATAAAAAGCGTTTCGGCCAACATTTTCTCCACAACCAGCAAGTGATCGAACGCATCGTCCGCAGCATCCACCCGCAAGCGGATGACCATCTGGTGGAGATCGGCCCGGGTGAGGCGGCCATCACACTGCCCCTGGCCCGCAGCGGCGCCACCATCGATGTCATCGAAATCGACCGGGATCTGATACCCAAACTGTCCCAGCTTTTCGCCCCCTTCAACAACATTACCCTGCATGCCGCCGATGCCCTCACCTTCGACTACAGCCGCCTGGAACCCAAACCCCTGCGCGTGGTGGGCAACCTGCCCTACAATATCTCCAGCCCGCTGATCTTCCACCTGCTCAACTACAAAGCCGATATCCGCGATATGCACTTTATGCTGCAAAAAGAGGTGGTGGCGCGTATGACCGCCCAACCCGGCAGCAAAGCCTATGGCCGCCTGAGCGTGATGGTGCAGTATCACTGCCAGGCCACCTATCTGTTCACCGTGGGGCCGGGCAACTTCACCCCGCCCCCCAAGGTGGACTCAGCCATTGTACGCCTTGTGCCCCGCCCATTTCCCATCCAGGCCACCGATGAGGCGTGCCTGGCTGAACTGGTCAAACAGGCCTTCAGCCAGCGGCGTAAAACCCTGCGCAACACCCTCAAGAACTGGCTGGATCAAGCAGACTTCAACGCCCTCCACATTGACCCGGGCCTGCGTGCTGAAGCCCTCTCCGTAGATGAATTCGTGCGCCTGGCCAACCATGTCCATAAAAAAGGGGGATGCCCATGAGCACCTATGTGATCGGCGATCTGCAGGGCTGTTTTACGCCACTGCAGCAACTGCTGGCCCAGATCGACTATCATCCCGAACGGGATGAACTCTGGTTTGTGGGCGATATCGTCAACCGCGGCCCCCAGTCCCTCTCATGCCTACGCTTTGTCAAACAACTGGTCGAATCCGGCCGCGGCCGCATGGTATTGGGCAACCATGACCTGCACCTGCTGGCCTGTGCCGCCGGGCTGGAGCGCTTTCGCTCCGGCAAGGACACCATCGATGACATCCTCAACGCCCCCGACCGGGATGAACTGATTCACTGGCTGCGGCAACAGCCCCTCTATCTCACCCATCCCGTCTACAATCTGGCCATGGTGCATGCCGGCCTGCCCCCCCAATGGACCCATACCCAAGCCGCCCTTGAAGCGGAAGCAGTGGCAGAAGTCCTGCGCAGCCCCCAATGGCAACACGCCCTGCAACGACACCTGTTCGGCAGCGAACCCCGTTGCTGGTCAGACACCCTGGCGGGCTGGGATCGGCTGCGCTACAGCCTCAACGCCTTCTGCCGTCTGCGTTACTGCGATGCCAACGGCTGCATGGAATTCCAGTGCAAAAAAGCCCCCGGCCAGCAACCCGCCGGTTACGCCCCTTGGTTTATCCACCCCCAGCGACGCAACAAGGACAAAACCATCGTCTTCGGCCATTGGTCCACCTTAGGTGCTTTCGACGGCTATAATGTCCATGCCCTGGATACCGGCTGCCTGTGGGGCGGACAGCTGACCGCCTGGCGAGTTGAAGACAACCCCCGCCACCGCCTACAATGTCCGCAAACCATGACAC
>DQVN01000026.1 GCA_015661715.1 Sulfurivirga caldicuralii | reverse complement strand
TGCCCTGTTTATAGTCGCGGCGGGCCTTGCGGATCTCCGCCGTCTGGGGAAAGGACCCGATTGTTGTCGTGGGCAAAAGGGGTAGCTGCATCCACGCCTGCTGTTTCTGTTTACGCACTGCAAAGGGTGAAGCACGCTCAACAGACATGCCTTGAATCTCTTTCAGCCGCGCCTGTACCGCAGGATCATGGATCAGAGCGGCCGTTTTGCGGCTCGCCACTGCGGCTGCATGGGCCTGCCAGGTTTCGCTCTCGACCACAGCGGCTTCTTGCAGACTGGCACAGAGCAGATCCAACTCGGCCAATTTTTGCTTGGCGAAGGCCAGCCACTGTTTGATGGTTGGATCCAGCGTTTCCTCCAGGGCCAAATCCACCGGCACATGCAACAGGGAACAACTGGGCGCCAGCCACAGCTGTTCTCCCCGATCCTCGGCCAGCTTCAACAACCGCCCGCGCAGGGTCGTCAGATCCGTCTTCCAGATATTGCGCCCATCGATGCCACCTACGGACAGCACCTTATCCATGGGGAAAGCCTCCAGCCAGGCCCATTGATCCTCACCGCGGGTCACATCGATATGCACCCCATCCACCGGCAGACGCTCGATCACTTCACGGTGTGCCAACACATCATCGAAATAAGTGGTCAGCAACAGCTTCACCCCTTGCCCACTCAGCGCTGCATAAGCCTGGTCAAAAGCCGCCTGCCAGGCCGCATCCAGCTCCATCACCAGCGCCGGCTCATCCATCTGTACCCATTCCACCCCCATTGTCTTCAAGCGAAACAGAATCTCTTGATAGACTGGCAGCAACTTCTCCAGCCACGCCAGTTTATCCCCTTCCCCCTTGGCCAAATATAGATAGGTTACCGGCCCCACCAGCACCGGCTTTGCCTCAAAGCCCGCCTGCTGGGCTTCCGCCACCTGATTGAACAGCGTCTCATCGGTAAGGACAAAGGTGGTATCTGGCTCCAGCTCCGGCACGATATAGTGATAGTTGGTATCGAACCACTTGGTCATTTCGCAGGCAGGCGCTGGCTTGCCCGTGGGCGCCCGGCCCCGAGCCATGCGAAAGTAGGTATCCAGATCATAGCTGCCGTCCCCATTACGATGACGGGCGGGAATATGTCCCAGCAGGGTGCTCATATTGAGGACATGGTCGTAGAAGGCGAAATCCCCAACCGGAATCAGCTCCACCCCCGCCTGCTGCTGCAGCTGCCAGTGCCGCAGACGCAAAGTTTTACCGGTCTTTAGCAATTCATCCTGGCTGATCTGACCGTTCCAGTATTTTTCCAGGGCAAATTTCAACTCACGCTGGGCGCCAAAACGGGGAAAACCCAAATTATGCTTTAACATGATTATCTCCTTGTTCGCATTGATTGACGATCAAATGTTAAACAGCAAACAAGGATTCAGATTGATATATAAGCAATTTTCCATGAAATAAATTCATAAAGGAGCGGATATGACCACCTGGCAGACCACACTGACCTTCGACACGCCCCGTCGCGGTACCTATGCCATTACCCGCGAGGTGGAAGACGCTTTAAGACACAGCGGTGTCACCACCGGTTTGTGCCACCTGTTCATCCAGCACACTTCCGCTTCCCTGATCATCACGGAAAACGCCGACCCGTCCGTGCGCCGCGACATTGAGTACTGGCTACAGCAACATGTGCTCGATGGTGATCCCAACTATGCCCACAACTATGAAGGGGATGATGACATGAGCGGTCATATTCGCACCCTGCTGACCGAAACCAGCCTCACCGTCCCCATCAAAGGTGGCAGACTGGCCCTGGGCACCTGGCAGGGAATTTTCATCTATGAACACCGCCGTGGCCGTTTTCAAAGACACATCGTAATGACCGTTCAGGGACAGTAAAAGCAACGGGCGGCGCGGCAGATTACTGTCGAAGTACCCATGCCGCGGCCCCTTTACTCCAGATCGATGTCATCGATATCCGGCTGCGGTGGCTGGCCGTCATACAGCAAACCCATGCGGTGCTGCAGATAGGATTCGCGCACAAAAATATAGGGATCCGGTTGCTCATTTAACTGGTCCAGAAAGGGCTGAACCTGGGCATAGCGATCAATCCCATCCAGAGTGCGCAGGGCAAGTTTTACATTGCCATTGGCGTTTAGAATGGCGGTATAGACCGGATCGGCCCAGGCATCCACTGCGCCACCGACTGCCTCACGGGTGGTATAGGGCCCCAACACCGGCAACATCAGAAAGCTGGCCTCATCCCATAGGCCCCAAGCATAAAGCGTCTGCCCCAAATCTTCCGGCTGATAGTGCATGCCGGCTTCCGTAGCAATATCCAGCGTCCCGCCCAGGCCAAAGACCGTATTGATGACAAAGCGCATAAAGTCGGTGACTGCTTTTTCCCCCTTACCCTGAAGCAGATCATGTACCACGGTTAAAGGCGTACCCAGATGAGTGACAAAATTACGTATTCCGCTGCGCATGGGCGAGGGCAGCGCATCATAGGCCGTAACTATGGGTTTGCCAATGCTGTTGTGCAGCGCCAGGTTAAAGGCAAACATCTTGCGGTTGAAGGCCTCATAAGGGTCATTCTGATTGAAGGGTGCTGATATTTCGGTAGTTGCCTGTGCAGGCTGAGCCATGGCATGCCCGCCCATGCTCAATGTGAAAATCCAGACCAACAGATAACGTATCATCTGCTTGCTTCCGTGCAGGGTAGCTCAATACCCTTGAGTGTGTTCACCACCGCTTTGAGCACTTTTTGCCGCGGGAAGCTACGCCGATAGGCCAGCGCCACTGTTCGGGCAGGTACCGGTGATTCCAGTGGTCGAATGACAATATCTTCCATGGTTTGCTGAGCGGCCGTGCAGGGTAAGATGGTCATGCCCACACCGGATGCCACCATATAAAGCATGGTTTCCAGGGAGCTGCCTTCCAGGGTGCGTTGCATGCTGTGGTGACTATTTTCCGCCAAAAACGGATAAGCTTCCAATACTTGGTCGCGAAAACAGTGGCCGGATCCCAAAATCAGTACGGTTTCCCGTTGTAGATCCTCTATGCGGATTTTCTCCTGTTGCGCCAAAGGATGGTCCTTGGCTAGTGCAGCGACAAAATGTTCTTGATAGAGGGGAAGCGTTTCAATGCTCGGGTCGTTGAAAGGTAGCGCCAGAATAATCATGTCTAACTGACCGGCATTAAGTTTTTTCGCCAGTTCCGCCGTATAGTTTTCCTCTACCAGTAATGGTAGAGAGGGATAGTTCTTATGCAATTTATGAATGAATTTGGGCAGAAGATAGGGACCTATGGTGTAGATGGCGCCGACACGCAGCTCTGAGTTCAGGCTGTCTTGGTCTGCCTTAGCGATTTGCTCAATCTCATGGGCTTTGGCGAGAATTTCCCGTGCTACTTCGATGATTCGCTCACCTGTGGGGGTGATGATGATTTCGTTTTTGCGTCGTTCAAAGAGAATGATGTTGTGTTCCTCTTCAAACTTGCGAATGGCCACACTCAGGGTGGGTTGGCTGATATTGCAGCTTTGGGCTGCTTTGCGGAAGTGTTTGTGGTCGGCGACGGCCACGATATAGCGTAGTTCGTTAAGTGTCATAGTATAAGTTTATTTATATTTCTTTGTTGTAGCTGTTCTTGTTGATGTTCATTTTACTGGATAACTGATAATTGTTTTTGTATATCAACTTCTTATCCTGTGAATGGTTATGTGTGTAAATAGTCTGGCAAACGGTCGCAGGAGCTGTGGGTTTTTTGTGGATAAAATAGGGGTTCATAATCATTGAGCACTTATCCACAAATTACCCATAGGTATCCACATGGATTATCCCACGATGCATACATGTTTGCAGACGTTGCTTTCCCGTCGCACCATCTATCAGTTTAAGTCTACTCCCGTGGCGCAGACGATCCTTGAACAGGCGCTGGAAGCGGCCACTTGGGCGCCAAATCATGGTCTGACTGAACCCTGGCATTTCTATGTCATTGGCAGGCAAACCCAGCAGCAGTTGGCGCGCCTTTATGCTCGCCTGCGTGCGGACAAGCGGGCAGACCCGGGCACGGAAGCTTGGCAGGAACACTTTGACCGTGCACGGGAGCGGTTTGAGGCGTTTCCCCGTGTTGTGTTCGTAGGGCAGATCAAGACAGACTCGCCTACCCAGCAGCAGGAAGATGCCGCGGCGGTGGCCTGTGCCATCCACAATCTGCAACTGGCGCTCTGGAGTAAGGGCGTAGGCTGTCAATGGAGCACCGGCCCCCTTATCCGTGCTCAGGAGACGCGGCAGCTGCTCCAGGTGCCAGATACAGTGGAGCTGGTAGCCGTGCTTTATATCGGCTGGCCGGCGTGCATGCCCAAGTCAAAGCGCACGCCCTGGCAGGAGAAGACCTCTTTCTTACCGTAGCAGGGTTTTTGCCTAGCCTTTGTTGCTGCTAGGTCACTCATCGCTCAGCACTGGACCGAGCAGGCGGATTAGCCGATCATTTTCACTATAATCAACCGGACAGTCGATCAGATGGACGCCCGGTGTATTCAGTACTTTTTCCAGTGTTGGCAGCAGTGCATCGGCCGAGTCGATCCGATGGCCCTGGGCGCCGAAACTTTTAGCCAAGAGCACAAAATCCGGGTTATTAAAGTCGACATAAGCGCTGCGGCCAAACTGGCGTTGTTGTTTCCACTCAATCAGGCCGTAGCCTTTGTCATTCCAGATGAGCACCACCAGATTTAGGCCCAGACGCACGGCAGTTTCCAGCTCCTGCATATTCATTAGAATACCGGCGTCTCCACTGACGGCGACCACCTGACGTTGGGGATACTTCCAGGCGGCGGCAATAGCACCCGGCAGTGCGATGCCCATGCTGGCAAAACCGTTGGAGATAATGCAGGTGTTAGGTTTTTCAGCGCGGAACATGCGCGCCATCCACATTTTATGGGCGCCCACATCCACCACCACAATGCCGTCCTTCTTCAGCGCGGTGCGCAGGTCCCAAATGATTTTCTGCGGCTTGAGAGGGAAAGCGGTGCTGTTGCTGCAGCGGTTCATCTCGTCAATCAGTGCCTGACGTAGTTCACCGTGAAGGTGATGTTGTTTGGGTTCAATGGATTGTTGACTTAAAGCGTGCAGGTTATCGGCAATATGACCGATGAGTTCGACTTCGGGTAAGTAGCTTTGATCCACCTCGGCGGAGGTTGTGTCAATGTGGATCAGGGTATGCTGGTGATCCGGATTCCACAGATGGGGGTGGTATTCCACCATGTCGAAGCCCACAGTAATGACCAGATCAGCTTCTTTGAAGCCGCAGTTTTCATAATCACCTGCCTGCAGTCCGGCGGTACCTAGCGCCAGTTCATTCTTGAAAAAGGGTACCGCTCCTTTGGCCATAAAGGTATTGACGACTGGAATCTGCAGTTTCTCTGCAAAGGCTTGTAGAGCTTGGTGACTGTGGGTACGGATAACGCCGTTGCCGGCTAGAATTAAAGGGTTGAGGGCTTGATTGATTAGCTGCGCGGCCCGTTCCAGTTCGCATAAAGGTGCGGTAGAGAGTTGCTGAAGCCGTACTGGAAGTGGTTTGCAGGGGCAGGTTTCCGCAGCAATATTTTCCGGAAAATCAATAAAGCTGGCACCGGGCTTTTCGCTTTGCGCTACTTTAAATGCTTTACGGATGACTTCCGGTACGGTTTCCGGT
>DQVN01000005.1 GCA_015661715.1 Sulfurivirga caldicuralii | reverse complement strand
GTAGGTAGAGGGCATCGGGCGGGGTCGCCCATCGGTGGAGGACAAAAGGCAGGCTGAGGGCATCGAAAACATTGACATGGAGAGGGAATCGGCGTGGGCCCTGTACATAGAGGATATGCGTTGCCTGCCGTATGAGGGTGACTGTACGCACCAGTTTGTCGCCGGCATATTTTTTCTTTTCATAGTAGTGCCACTGGGGCGCTGGCTTTAGAGAAAACCGGGAACGCTCTTGCAGGCGTTCATTGGTAAATATTCGGGCCAGACCAATCGGCCGGGTTTGGCTTGATAGCTCACAATCACCATGGGTACTGCAGTGCAGCCGATGGCGGCTTTCGCCGATATCCGCTCCAAAGGCGCGGACCACGTAGGTGGCGTCAAAATTTGTCGGCGAAGCCAAGCCGGTCAGGCTATACAGGCTTAGCAGGATCCAGGCCCAGTATCTCATTCAACTGTTCTACATCTAATGGCGGATTCAATGGGCTGCCTTGCAGGCAGGCATGGGGAGGACAATAGTCAATGTAGCCCCTGGCCATGGCTTCCACCACACGGGGGTAGAGGCGATGTTCTTGTCCATGCACTTTTTGCTGCAGGGTATCTGCGGTATCGCCTTGTTCAATGGGCACCCGTTGCTGAGCGATAATGGGGCCGCCATCCAGATCGGAGGTGACATAGTGAATGCTGACACCATGTTCGTGGTCTCCTGCCGCCAGGGCCCGCTGATGGGTGTTTAAACCCTTGTATTTGGGTAGCAGAGAGGGGTGAATATTGATCGCTCGACCCAAAAAGTGATCTGTAAACACGGGGGTGAGGATGCGCATAAAGCCGGCCAGCACCACCACATCCGGTTGCCAGGTTTCCAGGGTTTCCACCAGGCGGGCATCGAAGCTTTCCCGGTCGGGGAAGTCGCCATGGGCGATCACGGCCGTGGAGACCCCGACCTGTTCGGCGCGTGTCAGGCCATAGGCATCCGCTTTATTGGACAATACACCGATGATTTCATACTGGCACGCCTTGCCACGCTGTTGCTGCCAGTCCAATAATGCCTGTAGATTCGTGCCACTGCCGGAAATCAGAACCGCAACGCGTTTCATGCGCCTTGAAGCACCACATGGGGGGTGCTGTCTTCGCTGGTCTGGATGGTGCCGATGGTATAGACGGTCTCTCCGGCTGCCGTCAGCAGCGCCTGAGCTTGCTGGGCCGTATCCGGGCTGACAATCACCGCCATACCGATGCCGCAGTTGAAAGTGCGGTGCATCTCAACCGTATCAATGTTGCCCGCCTGTTGCAGCCAGTCAAATACCGCGGGGCGATGCCAACGGTTGATGTCGATATGCGCTGCGGTGCCCGGTGGTAGCACGCGGGGAATATTTTCCAGCAGACCGCCACCGGTGATATGGGATAGGGCATGGACTTCCACCTGCTTGAACAAGGTCAGTAAGGATTTGACATAGATGCGCGTTGGGGTCATCAAAAGATCGATCAATGGAGCGCCATCCAGTGATTGGTGCGGATCCGTACCGGTCACTTCCAGGATTTTACGGATCAGCGAGTAACCATTGGAGTGGGGGCCGCTGGAGGCCAGCCCCAGAATGACATCCCCGGGTTGCACCTTGCTGCCGTCAATCAGTTGATCCTTTTCCACAATGCCGACGCAGAAGCCGGCCAGGTCATAGTCGCCATCCGGGTACATACCGGGCATTTCCGCCGTCTCGCCACCGATCAGCGCGCAACCCGCCTGACGGCAGCCTTCGCCGATCCCCTCGATGACGCTCTTGGCCACATAGATATCCAGCTTGCCGGTGGCGTAGTAATCGAGGAAAAACAGCGGTTCCGCCCCCTGCACCACCAGGTCATTGACGCACATGGCCACCAGATCGATGCCCACCTGGTCATGTTTGTCATAGTCAATGGCCAGGCGCAGTTTGGTGCCTACACCATCTGTGCCGGATACCAGCACCGGTTGACGGTACTTATGGACAGGTAGCTCGAACAGGGCGCCAAACCCACCCAGGGCATTCATGACCTCAGGGCGGGCGGTGGCCTTGGCCACCGGCTTGATCGCCTCTACCAGCGCATTGCCTGCATCGATGTCGACACCGGCGTCTTTGTAGGTCAGCGCGTCTTGACTCATGGCATGATTCTTTTTGCTTTAGAAAAATTGGTAGGATATTGTACTCAAATTCACGAGATTATCTCATTATGACCCATCTTCTGTTGCGGACTTTATTAATTTGGGTTGTGGCCACGGGCACCATGGCTGCTTCCGCAGAGGATCTGTTTACGCTCAAGCTGCGTGTGCCCGAAGTACAGGCCCCCCGTTCCGTGGATGGGTTGTTGCGTGAGGCGGTAGGGATCGAACTGCAGCGTCTCACAGGCAGGGCGGATATTGATTCTGAGCAGCTACAGTACTTTAGAAAACAGCCCCGACGTTGGATTCAGCGCTATTCTTTTGCCCCGTATCGTCAAGAAGGTGTTGTCATTGGGCAGTGGCTGCAACTGGTGTTCGACAAGGCGCAATTGCTCAAGGCCATGGAGGCCCGTGGTCTGACCTATTGGCCTGCGCAGGTGCGTCCTCGCCTTTTGATCATTGGGTACTGGAGCTTGCAGGGTACACAAACACCCCTGACACCGGCGCTCATTGCTGAACAGCCGGATTTGGATCTGGTCTATGCCGCTTATCTGTTAGGACTGCAGGTCAAGCTACCGATGGTGGATGATCCAGTTGCCCAGCGTCCGATTTTGACTGAGGAGAATATTGCTGAACTTTGCCAGCGTTATGGTGTGGATGGCGTGCTGCGACTGTATTTTGAAGAGCAGTTTATTCAGGGTGCCCGGCGTGTTCAGCTCCACTGGGAGAGCTTTTTGCTTGAGCAAAATGAGCGGCTAGCTGGTACGGTGAAGGATGCGACCCCAAAGGCGGCATTTTCTAAGCTGCTGTTGGCGCGGATGGCTGATTGGCGTGCTGCCTTTCAACAGCGGGTCAGTCAGGTGGGTGAGGCAACTTTAGTGTTGAAAACGACGCGGCCAGAAGCGTTGGTTCATTTGGAGACGTCGCTTAAACAGGCAGCTCCCCTGGTGCGCAGCGTACAGCTCGTCCAGGCCCGGCAGGGGGAGGGGCACTATAGTGTTCGTTGGCGTGGTGGCTGGCACGCGTTATTGGCGTTGCTGGCTCAATTACCCGGTGTACGGATCCTGGAAGCGGATGAGACCAGCGCTCAGGTGGTCTTGGCTGAGGGCGCGCAATGAGACAGATGCCGCTGAATATCACCTTACGGAATGAGGCTAGTTTTGACAGCTTTGTTGCTGAAGCAGAGAGCCTGGCTATGGTGCTCTATCAGTTACAAATGGCCATTATTCGCCAGCAGGGTGGCGCCTGGTATTTTTATGGGCCGGAAGGGGCAGGCAAGACCCATCTTTTACAGGCGGCCTGTCGTTTTGCCCAGCAGTGGGAGCGTCGCTGCGTTTATCTCGATCTGGAAGATGAGGAGGTGCGCAATTTTCCTGACCTGTTGAAAGGGTTGGAAGAGATGGAAGTGCTTTGCCTGGATGCGGTGGATGCAGTTTTGTCTGAGTCCAGCTGGCAGGATAGATTGGGGCAGGTGCTGTTGCAGGCACAAACGCTGGGGCATATGGTGCTGCTGTCGGGACAGCAACCCATGGGCGATTGGCCGTTACAATCGGAAGTGTTGGCCGATGCGCTGGCCACCGTGGTTCCTGTGTCTGTTATGCCGCTGCTCGAGCGGGAATCTATTATGTTGGCGGTGCAACGGCATGGCCAGGTGCGCGGGTTGCAGTTGCCGAAAAGTGTTATCAGTTATCTGATTCGCGTGTTTAGTGAGGATCTGGAGGCGGTCTTGCTGGCGCTTCAGCGCATTGAGCAGGTGAGCTTGATTGAAAAGCGGCGTATAACCTTACCTTTTGTCAAGCGGGTGTTGTCCCATCAGGAGCCAGTAGTATGAAAAAGATGATTGTAGCGTTCCTGTTTGTATTGTTTTCATCAGCCGGGTGGGCGGAACCGTTGAAGGATGTGACCTTTGTCACGCTGGAGGGTAAGCCGGTCAAATTGTCGGATTTCCGTGGAAAGTTTGTGGTGGTCAATTTTTGGGCTACCTGGTGTCCGCCCTGTCTGGTGGAAATTCCGGATCTGATCATGTTCCATGAGGCCCATGCGGATAAGGATGCTGTGGTTTTAGGGGTAAATTACGAAGAGATTGATGTGGAAAAGGTCAAGGCTTTCGCAGAAAGCCAGATGATCAACTATCCCATTGTGCGGCTGCCGGGGCGGATCGATGGACGCAATACCCCCTTTGGGCCGTTGAAAGGGTTACCCACCACCTTTATGGTAGATCCGCAGGGGCGTGTAGTGGCGCGGCGTACGGGTATGGTGGAGCAGAAGGATCTGGAAGCTTTTATACAAAAATATTGCGCTCAGCATTCTGAACGCTGTGCTTGATTGTGAGAGCAGATTTAGGGTGAGAGGAATATGGCAATCAATAAATGGCGGTTTGCCCTACGTTATTGGAAATTGGCGATCCATTTGATCTTCAAAACCCGCCACTTTGGGGTTAATAACCGTTGGTGGGTCAGCCAGCCGTCCAGTATTGGCTGGTATCCGTGGCAGATCCTCTGGGGAATTGTCACCATTATGCCGATTGTGCGTAATTATCAGTCTTTGAAAGTTCGTAGCTGCATTGGGTGGATGCCCCATGATGCGTGTAAAGCGTTGGGTCTGGAGCCTTAGTCTGGTTGCCCTTTTTACGCCAATTTCTTGGGCGGTGGCGCAACCGCAAACGGTGGCAGAGCTGGCGGCGATGGATACAGCCGCTTTGGATGAGACGGCGCAGTTTGAGCTGTGGGCACTGGCGGCACAAAAAGGGTGGTCGTGGCAAGCGGTTTCACCTCACCTTGACCCCGGCAGTATCAATGCGCAGGGGCGTAATCTGGCCCACCTGGCCGCGCGCTTTGGGCGAACAGATTGGTTGGTGCACCTGCCCTCTAAGCTGATCAAGCAGGCAGATGACCTGGATAATTTACCTATTCATAGTGCCGCCTGGGCCGGTCAGCTTCAGGCGGTGCGTTGGCTGGCGGCGCAGGGCACATCTCTTGGGGTAATGAACCAGCAGGGGTGGCAGCCTTTGCATATGGCAGTCTTTAATGGACATAAGCCACTTGTTCGCTGGCTATTGG
>DQVN01000089.1 GCA_015661715.1 Sulfurivirga caldicuralii | reverse complement strand
TTCTTCAGGAAGGAGATGTGGCGCTGTTGACCCGCGAGGCGGTGCAGATTTGGAATGAGGAAGGGGTGCCGGTTGAGCGGCCGGTTGTCACCTCATTCTTGTCCACGGCGGCGGTGGCGTTGGGGGCGCATCGCCACTATATGCATAAAGAAATTCACGAGCAGCCTCAGGCGGTCATGGATACATTGGAAGGCCGGGTATCCTGGGCGCGGGTGTTGCCGGGTATTTTTGGTCATGGCAGTGAGCAGGCTTTTGCGTCCGTCAAGCGTATTCAGATTGTTGCCTGTGGCACCAGCTATCACGCAGGGTTGGTGGCGCGCTACTGGTTTGAAGATATTCTCGGTCTGCCCTGCCAGGTAGAAGTGGCCAGCGAGTATCGCTATCGTAATCCTGTACTGGAGGCACAAACGCTATTTATCACGCTGAGCCAATCTGGCGAGACGGCGGATACTTTGGCGGCGTTGCGTTTAGTTCAGCAGCGTCGCGAAGCCTGTCAACTGCAAGTGCCCACTCTGACGATCTGTAATGTGCCGGAATCCAGCTTGACGCGGGAGAGTGATTTTATTTGCCTTACCCATGCCGGCCCTGAAATTGGCGTGGCCTCCACCAAGGCGTTCACCACCCAACTGGTCGTATTGGCCCTGTTGCTGGTGCGTATCGGCCGCGTTCAAGCCCGTTTGAGCGCGGCGCGTGAACAGCGCATCGTAGCGGGCTTACACCGTCTGCCGGGGTTGATTCGTGGGGTGTTTCACCATGAACAGACCATTGCGCAGATCGCGCAAAAACTGGTGGGTAAAGAACATATGCTTTTCCTCGGGCGCGGCACCCACTATCCCATCGCCATGGAAGGCGCGTTGAAACTGAAGGAGATCAGCTATATTCATGCCGAGGCCTATCCGGCCGGTGAGCTGAAGCATGGGCCTTTGGCGCTGGTGGATGAAAACATGCCGGTGATCGCGGTGGCGCCCAATGACGAACTGTTGGAAAAGCTCAAGTCCAACCTGCAGGAGGTGGCGGCCCGAGGTGGACGGATGATCGTGTTTGAAGAGGAGAATGCTGCCGTTTACTCCGATGGCCAGATGGAGGTGGTCAAGGTTACCCGGCAGGTGGGGCGGATTACCGCCCCCATCGTATTGAATATTCCGCTGCAGCTTATGGCCTACTATGTGGCTTTGGCCAGGGGCACGGACATTGATCAACCGCGCAATTTGGCCAAAAGCGTGACGGTGGAGTAAGCGCGAGCGAGGCTAACTGACCTTGCTGCCTGGCTTGAGGTCGCGCTCAGGTTGAATCAGGCTGAGCGTGCCGTCTTGTCCAGCCAGGACCATGCCTTCTGAGATGCCAAAGCGCATTTTGCGTGGTTTCAGGTTGGCGACCATCACCACCAGCTTGCCTTCCAATTGTTCCGGTGAATAGGCGGATTTGATCCCGGCAAAGACGGTTCGCGTCTCAAAACCCAGATCCAGCGTCAGCTTGAGCAGTTTTTTGGCCTCGGGAACTGCTTCCGCCCGAATAATTCTGGCCACGCGCAAATCCACCTTGGCAAAGTCGTCTATGGTGATTTCGGGCGCTAAAGGCTCCCATTCGCCGGTATCCGTCTGTTTGGACGCTGTGCGCTGCTTTGGCTGCAGATGTTGTTTGGAGGCCTCGATCATGCGGTTGACCTTATCCATCTCGACACGGGTCATGAGGGGTTTGAATGGATTGATGGTGTGCGCCATCAGGGGGGTGTCAATCTCTGACCAACGCCAGTTGTTGATATTGAGGAAGGTGGCTGTTTTTTCTGCCATGGCGGGCACCACCGGTGCCAGATAGGTCATCAACACGCGGAATAGGTTGATACTGACCGAGACCACTTCATGTAGTTGCGCTTCCTGGTCCTTCTCCTTGGCCAGAACCCAAGGTGCTTTGGCATCCACATATTCATTGGCGCGGTCAGCCAGGGCCATGATCTGGCGCATGGCGCCATTGAAATCCCGGTTTTCAAACTTCTCGGCAATGGGCGCGCGCGCCGCGACAAAGTCTTGATACAAGGCGTGTCCTTCTTCAGACCATTGTTCGGCCAGCTTGCCGCCGAAGCGCTTTTTAATGAAACCGGCATTGCGGCTGGCCAGATTGACCACCTTGTTGACCAGGTCGGCATTCACCCGTTGGGCGAAGTCCTCAAGATTCAAGTCGATATCGTCCACCCGTCCAGTCAGCTTGGCGGCAAAGTAGTAGCGCAAATACTCCGGATCCAGGTGGTCAAGATAAGTGCGCGCCATAATAAATGTACCGCGGGACTTGGACATCTTCTGGCCATCGACGGTCAGAAAGCCATGGGCATTGATACGGGTAGGCGTGCGCAAGCCCGCCCCATGCAGCATGGCTGGCCAGAACAGGGCGTGGAAGTAGATGATGTCCTTACCGATAAAGTGGATCAGCTCGGCTTGCGAATCTGCCCGCCACCACTGGTCAAAGTCCAGGCCCAGCTTGGCGCACAGGTTCTTAAAGCTGGCCATATAGCCGATGGGTGCATCCATCCATACATAGAAATACTTATCTTGCGTGCCGGGAATGGGAAAACCAAAGTAAGGCGCATCCCGGGTGATGTCCCAGGGTTGTAGGCCGGCGGCAAACCACTCCTGCAATTTATTGGCCACCTCCGGCTGCAGGTGGCCAGCCTGGGTCCATTTTTGCAGGAAGTCGGTAAATTTGGGCAGGTCAAAGAAATAGTGCTCGGTTTCCTTTTCCACCGGTTGGGCGCCAGAGATGGCTGAATAGGGATCGATCAGCTCGGTGGGCGAGTAGGTGGCGCCGCAGGCTTCGCAGTTGTCGCCATACTGATCCGGCGCCTTACATTTGGGGCAGGTGCCCTTGATAAAACGATCCGGCAGGAACATGTTCTGCTCGGGGTCGTACAATTGGCGGATGGTTTTTTTGAACACAAAGCCTGCATCTTTCAGCTTCAGGAAAATTTCCTGCGCCAGCTGGCGGTTTTCCGGCGAATGGGTGGTGTAGTAGTTGTCGAAACCGATATGAAAGTCGGCAAAATCCGCCGTGTGTTCCTGGTGAACACGCGCGATCAGCGCTTCCGGTGTGATGCCCTCGTTTTGGGCGCGCAACATGATGGGGGTGCCATGGGCGTCGTCTGCGCACACATAGTAGCATTCGTGCCCTTGCAGCTTTTGAAAGCGCACCCAGATATCCGTTTGAATGTATTCCACCAGGTGACCTAAATGAATGGGGCCATTGGCGTAAGGCAGGGCAGATGTGACAAGAATCTTGCGTGTTTTCTGGCTCATGGTGCTGTTTCAGTCCCGGTAAAATAAGCAACATATTATAAGGAGCAGGATGATGGAATTTTTCAAAAAGTTGTTCAACAGGGGACTGGACGAGGCGGCGCAACAGACGCTGGAGGCGGCATTGGCGGCGGTTCAGGTGCCTTATGTGGACAAGTCCTTGGTGGCGTTGAACGCTTTGCAGGATGCTCAAGTGAAAAAGGGCGTCTTGCACTTAGAACTGGCTCTGCCTTTTCCCTGCCAAAGCCTGTGGCCACAGCTGGAGCAGGCCTTACAGTCACAGTTGCAAGGGGTGTTTGATGCGGTGTCGGTGCAATGGCGGACGCACATCGAAACCCGCCAGGTGCAGACGGGGGTCAAGCCGCTGAAATCGGTGAAAAACATCATCGCCGTTGGCTCCGGTAAAGGCGGGGTGGGTAAATCGACCACCGCGGTGAATCTGGCGCTGGCATTGGTGCAGGAAGGCGCTCAGGTGGGCATGCTTGATGCGGATATCTATGGCCCCAGTATTCCCACGATGCTGGGCATCCATGAGCGTCCGCAAAGCCACGATGGTAAACAGATGCAGCCGCTGGTCGCCCATGGCTTGAAAGCCATGTCCATCGGTTTCCTGATCGAAGAGGACACGCCGATGATCTGGCGCGGGCCGCTGGTAACCCAGACGCTGGTGCAACTGCTTAATGAGACGGATTGGGGTGAGCTGGATTACCTGATCATTGATCTGCCCCCGGGCACCGGAGATGTGCAACTAACCTTGGCGCAACAGATCCCTGTTACCGGTGCGGTCGTCGTGACCACGCCGCAGCAGGTGGCTTTGGTGGATGCGCGCAAAGCGCTGGCCATGTTCGACAAGGTGAAAATTCCCGTATTGGGATTGATTGAGAACATGAGCAGCCATATCTGCAGTTGTTGCGGCTGTGAGGAAGCCATCTTTGGTGAAGGGGGCGGTGAAAAGCTGGCTCAGGAGAAAGGGGTTGAGTTGCTGGCCAAGCTGCCGTTGGATAAGCGTATTTGTGAGGAGAGTGATCGCGGTGAGCCAACAGTCGTAGCTGAGCCCAATAGCCCGGTGGCACAGCGCTACCATGAGGCGGCGTTAAAAATCGGCGCCCAATTGGCCATGAAGAAAAAAGAGTACAGCCAGCTATTTCCGGAGATTGTGGTCAAGTAGAGGGGATGGGAGAGATGGATTGTTGTGGTTTTTTATCAAGGCGGGCTGTCCTCTTGCCGCTCAGCGTCAATGCGGCTGGAGACAGGGCCGCTCTGATTACGGTATTTGGCATCTTTGCGCTGATTATAGGGATGCTCTGCCGGGCTGGAGAGGGTTTCAAAATTGATGGCGCAGATATCCATTCCGGGGCGCAGCGCCAGGGGTAGTTTGCCACTGTTGAAAATCTCCAGCACAATCTGACCATGCCAGCCTGGATCGATTCGATGGGCGGTGACATGCACCATCAGACCCAAGCGGGCCAGGGAGGATCGGCCATCCAGCCAACCGACCAGATCTTCAGGCAGGGTGATCACTTCCAGCGTGGAGGCCAGCGCCAGCTCGCCCGGGTGCAGAAAGAAGGAATCACCCGCATCAATGACGATCTCCTGGCTCATGATGGCGTCCAGTTGCTGCTGCAGCTTTTCCCGCGCACTGCCCAAATCGATAAAGGGCGCTTTATGATCGTTGAAAACCCGAAAGCGATTGTCCAGTCGTAGATCGACGCTGACCCCTTTGATTTTTTCAGCGCCTGGGGGCGGGGTGATCTGAATCTTGCCCGCGGCCAGATAGCGTTTGATGTCCCGGTCACTCAAGCGCATGGTCGGTTTGCGCCTCCTGTTTCAGGGTTAGGGTGATGGTTTTGTCTGTGTCACGATTATAGACTTGAACCTTGAGGGGAATGTGCTTTGCGTCTTCATCCAGCCAGATATCCACCTTCACATATTGGCCTTCCAGCCTGTAGTGACGGGCATCCCGTCCCGCCAGCTGCGTCGGCGCATGCCAGCGGATGGCGGTGAGCTGATCCTGCCAGTTGTTATCCTGTAGGTAGAGGGCATCGGGCGGGGTCGCCCATCGGTGGAGGACAAAAGGCAGGCTGAGGGCATCGAAAACATTGACATGGAGAGGGAAGCGGCGTGGGCCCTGTACATAGAGGATATGCGCTGCCTGCCGTATGAGGGTGACTGTACGCACCAATTTGTCGCCGGCATATTTTTTCTTTTCATAGTAGCGCCACTGGGGTGCTGGCTTTAGAGAAAACCGGGAATGCTCTTGCAGGCGTTCATTGGTAAACAGTCGGGCCAGACCGATCGGCCGGGTTTGGCTTGATAGCTCACAGTCGCCACGGGTGCTGCAGTGCAGCCGATAGCGGCTCTCACCGATATCCGCTCCAAAGGCGCGGACCACGTAGGTGGCGTCAAAATTTGTCGGCGAAGCCAAG
>DQVN01000121.1 GCA_015661715.1 Sulfurivirga caldicuralii | reverse complement strand
CTGCGCGCCGCCTGGGCGCAGGTGGATGGACGCGAGCATGTGAATACCTTTATTGATATGCACGATGTGGGCGATGCCTTGATCCGGGCTGGCTTCGGTCAGCCGGTGATGGATGTGGAGTATTTCACCCTCACCTATCCATCGCCCATGGGGGTGTTGCAGGATCTCAAAGCCATTGGCGCCACCTTTGCGCCCCAGGATGGGCGTGGCTTGACCCCGCCGGGGCGCTTGCGCGCCATGCTGGCGGCTTATGAAGCCTTCAGGCAGGCAGACGGTCGCGTGCCGGCCACCTATGAGGTGGTGCATGGCCATGCCTGGGCCGCGCCAGAGGTGTTCAAGGGGCCGGAACGAAAGCGCAACGGCGTTTATGAAATGACGCTGGATGAGTTTACCCATCAAGTACGCAAGTCATAAACAAACAGCGCGGAGGGGACGCCGCTGGCGCGGTTGGGTTTTTCGCCCCGGTGAATCAATCTAAAGCCCTGTTTATGCCAGAAGGCGCACAGTGTCGGTTCGGCAGCGCAACTGACAGAGAGAAAATCCACATCCGCCTCTGCTTTCAACTGTTCGATCAGCGCACTGCCGATGCCCTCACCCTGGCGTTGGGGATGCACGGCAATGCGGGTGATACGCAGGCTACGGCGTTGCAGCCAGGTGTCATCGCCGCTGAGCTGGCGCAGCCGTTGCGCCGCCAGATGGCCGCGTACATGCGCAGGCGCTTGTCTCAAGCCCCCTTCTTCCAGCGCCCACAACACACCGGCAACACCATCTGCAGCTTGTGCCAGCCAGAGCCGTTGGTCCGGCCGGTCCAGCAACTGCATCAGATCAGCGGGGCGGGTTTGGTAATGGGCGCTTTGCAGCAACGCCCAGGCTGTCTGAAGCGTATGTTCCGCCCTATGGGGCTGCCAGCGCTGTATGGCGACCTCGCCGGTGGGGGCGGGGGGCTGGGGTGTCTGCAACAGGCACAGGGCATCCAGCCACTGTTCCAGAGGATCATTGGCGGCCCAGCGACGGCTGTGGTTTAAGACCAATACTTTCAGTTGCCGCCCGGGCGGCAGATGCTGGGCCAGTTTCAAGCGCAGCCCTTGGCCAGCGCCCTCATAGCCCTCCAGTGTGGTCGCCAACGCCATGGGCAGCGGTGTTTGCAGCAGTCGGCTCAGCAGCGGCAGGGTCAGGCGGGCCGCTTCATCCACCAGAAGCAGCTGGCAGGGCGGTTTTTTCTGCAAGAAAGCATCCGGCGGCAAGATCTGCAAGGTGCGTGTGCCTGTTTCGGCACCCTCTTTGACCCAAAGCCGGGGGATGTCGGTCGTATCCGCCGCCTGCCAGCCCAATTGTTGTAAGTGTTGCTGCAAGGTGCGCAGGGCGCGGGCATGGTTGGTGACCAGCAGGATGGTTTTGGCCGGGTGCTGATCCGCCAGTGCGGCCAGTAAGGTGCTTTTGCCGCGGCCCCGGCGGCCGGTGATCAGCCACACATTGGTCTTATCGGGTCGGGGCGGCGGGGGTAAGGGATCAGGGGGTTCGCCGGGCGGAGGCAACTGCCAGGGCGCCCCCATGGTGAGGCTGCCGGGTATGCGCATCAATCGCTCAAGCCAGGGGCTGTACCGGGGCAGGTCGGTGCCAAGGCTGAGGTAGCGTAACAGAGCGCCATTGGCACAGGCGGGACAGTGCGGGGGAAGCAGGATCAGGGCGATGCCGCCGGGCTTCAGGGTGCCGGATAGCATCAGCAACATATTGGCATCCACGCCGCTGTAGCCGTCTGCCACCAGCATGGGATATTCATCACCCAGATAATGCTGCGCCTGATTGGGCTTGACCACAAGGGCTTGCGGCGGTGGGCGCAGCGGCGATGGGCCGCCGCTGTCCAGCCACAGGATATGGGACGGCAGACATTGGGCGAGCTGACTCTGCACCGCCTCAGGCGGGGTGCGCCAGAGCACAGGCGCGCGCATATCAGCGGCGGCTAATTCGCTTTTCAGTTGTTGAATCCAGTCGCATAATGCAGCCATGGGGTAAGCCTAACATGGAGCGGGCGTATGCGGTTCATCCTATTATTGGGCATCATTTTGTGGCATGTGACAGGGCAGGCGCAGGAGATCACATTACCGGATGAAACCCAGATTAATGTTGAGGTGGTCGAGGCCGTCGGCAAGCCGGTGGCGCGCCTGTTGTGGCTGCCCTCTGAATATGGCCTGCTGGCGCAGGAGCGCGCTTTGGCGGAGCGTTTAGCCCAGCGGGGCGTGGAGAGCTGGTTGCCACAGCTGTTTGAGGCTTATTTTCTGTCCCCCTCGCCCAGCGCGGTGAAGGCTATTCCAGATGAATCGGTTCATGCGTTGCTGCGTCAGGCGCGGGCAGAAGGGGTGCCGGTGTATGTGGTGGGCACGGATCGGGGCGCTATTCTGGCGCTCAAGGCGTGGCAGGGTGTGCAGCAGGCAGGACCGATGCGTCACGGGGCCCTTTTGTTGATCAATCCGAACCTGTATGTGGCCACGCCCAAGCCGGGTGCGGAGGCGGCGTATTGGCCGGAAGCCGGTCGGCTGAACGCCCCGGTGTATGTGTTTCAGGCGGAACTGTCGCCCTGGCGCTGGCGACTGGATGAGCTCCTGGCCCAGCTTACGCGAGGCGGCAGTCATGTCTTCGTACACCTGCTTGCAGAGGTGCGGGATCGATTTTATTTCCGAGCGGATGCCAACCAAACGGAGCAACAGGCGGCCCGGCTTTTTCCTCAGCAGATCGCCCGTGCCATGGCGCTATTGACCCCTTGGATAACGCAGCCTCGTCCTTTGCCCCCTGCACAAGCGCGTGAGCAGGTGCAGGTGCCCAATGCCCAGGCAGGCAAAACGGCAACGCTGATGGCCTATGACGGGCCGCCGTATCCCCCTTTGAGGTTGGAGACATTGGATGGGCGTATGCTGGCGATGGAGGATTTGCGGGGCAAGGTGGTGCTGGTGAATTTCTGGGCCAGCTGGTGTCCGCCCTGTGTCCACGAAATGCCTTCCATGGCGGCGTTGAAGCAGGCGCTCAAAGCGCGGCCGTTTGAGATTCTGGCGATCAATCTGGCGGAGGATCGCTCGACCATTGAGGCTTTTCTGCAAGAACACCCGGTCAACTTTCCAGTCTTACTGGATCCGAGCGGCACCGCGGTGAAACGCTGGCGAGTATTTGCCTATCCCTCCAGCTATCTGCTCGATAAACAGGGGCGGATCCGTTATGCCGCCTTTGGCGCATTGGATTGGCATGGACGGGAAGCCCGTGCACTGATCGAAACGCTATTGGCCGAATGAGGCGGCTTGTGTCTCCATAAGGCCGTCTTGCCAGCAAATAACCCGGTTGCGTCCGGCTTGTTTGGCGGTGTAGAGGGCTTTGTCAGCGCGGTGGAACAGGGTTTCAAAAGGCTCATCCTGGCGCCATTGGGCCAGGCCGGCGCTGAAGGTTACCTGGATGTGTATCCCGCTTTTGAGTTGGCAGCCTGTCTGGCTTACGCGCTGTTGCAGTTTTTGTGCCGTTGTGCAGCCGTCCTGTTGATCGGTATGCGGCAGAAGAATGGCGAATTCTTCTCCACCAAAGCGAGCGCAGATGTCGGAAGGGCGTGTGTAACGCTGCATTTGTTCGGCAAACCACTTGAGCACCTGGTCACCAATATGATGGCCCCATCGGTCATTGAGTTTCTTGAAGTGATCCAGATCCAGTAGCATCAGGGTTATAGGATGGTCGTAGCGTTTGGCGCGCTGGGTTTCTTCGTGCCATTTCTCCATAAAGGCCCGTCGGTTCATCAGGCCGGTCAAAGGGTCGGTGCGGGAGAGCGCTTCCAGTTCAAGCCGTGTACGGTGGGAGTAGGTAATGTCCTCTACCATCCAAAGGATACCGCGTATATTTTTATCTTGATCCAACAGTGTTTGTCCATGGACCCGTATCCAGCGGTGCCGACCTAATGGCGTGCGGATCTCCAGTTCCACATCACGGAGTGAGATGGGGTGGTGCAGCATGCGGTTAACAAGCTCGTCAAATTCCCTGCGCGTTTTGGGGCATACGGTCAGATCCAGTAGCGGGGTTTCGGTTTGTTTAATCGCCAAAGGTGACAGATCCAGAATATGGGTGAGGGTTTCATTAGTGCGAATAAGTTTGAGTTGATGATCCTGTACCAGAATACCAATGGGTGAGGCATCGAAGATCAGGTTTAGCAGTTGATTGTTTTCTTCCAGGGTTTTCAGTAGGGTTTGTCGTTGCGGCTGTATCTTTTTTTTGCATTGATGCAGCCGATAAGCCAAGCGTGCCAGTAAAAACAGCAGTACAAGGCAAATAAGGGTCAAGCCGTAAATGGGTACGGAAGAGGAGGGTGTGGTATTGGCACTCGCTTGAATGGGAAAAACGGCTGATAGGAATATCAGGCAACACAGATGAAAGTGCATGATTGACCCGTCTAATTAGGGGAGTCAATACTCATCGTAAGCGGTTTCACTAGGGTTGGCAATAATTTTTTAGGATTAATTATTCGATTTTTTTATGGCTTTGGCATAAATACAAGGGCGGTGCCATTGATACAGTAACGCAATCCGGTTGGTGGTGGGCCGTCAGTAAAAACATGGCCCAAATGACTGCCGCAGGCGGCGCAGCGCACTTCAACGCGGCGCATGCCGTGACTGAGATCGAGCTG
>DQVN01000032.1 GCA_015661715.1 Sulfurivirga caldicuralii | reverse complement strand
TTGGTGTGTCTGAGGCATGAATTTCACCCTCTTGGGCTTCATTATAGGCCTCAGCGGGTGTTTCGGCATCATTTTCGCCGTGCAGGGCGTTCATTTCTGCCTCGATCTGGTCAAACTCAGCATCCCAGTCAAAGTCGTCGTCTTCCTCGTCTTCTGCTGTTTCGCTGACGGCTTCGATGGTTTGGTCGTCTGCAGGCGGCGGTGTTTGCGGCTGACCATCCGCATCAAAGGAGAGTCCAGGTTCGGCGGCAGCCTGGACGGCCAGACTACCCGCTGTGGCGGCTGTTGCGGCTGCGGCCGATGTGCGTGCAGGTGCTGCGGATTCGGTGTCAGTGGGGTAGCCACCACTGTCTGGCCGGGTGGGTGCGGGGCCTGGAGATGGGGTGGGGTCTTGTGGCTCTGGGTCGTCATCCGTATCAGGCTCGTCATCGTCGGATTTGCGGCGGCGCACGATCATCGCACCGATCCACACGCCCAGTTCATACAGGATCCACATGGGTACGGCCAGCAGGGTCTGAGAGATGATGTCAGGGGGGGTCAACAGCATGCCAATGACGAAGGCACCCACAATCACATACGGCCGGGCATGGGAGAGTTTTTCGGGCGTAGTGATACCGGTAATAATCAGCAGAACGGTGGCGATGGGCACTTCAAAGGCGATGCCGAAGGCGAAGAACATCTTGATGACGAAGTCCAGATACATGCTGATGTCGGTGGCGATGGTGACGCCGTCTGGCGCGGTGCCGGTGAGGAACTGGAATACCAGCGGAAACACCACATAGTAGGCAAAGACGCCGCCGGCGTAAAAGAGGAAGACGCTGGAAAACAGCAGGGGGCCGACCAGTTTCTTTTCATGCTCGTAAAGCCCGGGGGCGATGAAGGCCCACAGTTGATAGAGGATGACCGGCATGGCCAGATAGATGGCCAGGACCAATGAAAGCTTGAAGGGGGTGAGGAATGGTGAGGCCACGGCGGTGGCGATCATGCCGCCGTCGGACGGCATATAGCGCATCAGCGGTTCGGCAATAAACAGATACAGGTCATTGGCAAAGGGAAAAAGCGCCACAAACAGGACGATGACAGCCAGAACGGCTTTGGTCAGCCGGTTGCGCAGCTCGAGCAGATGCTCGACCAGGCTCATTTCCTTGTCATTTGGCGGCAGCGCACTGTGGCTCATGAGGGCTGCTTTTCTCGTTGAGGCGCGGGGGCTGGTTGCTCAACCGCTGTAGTTTGGGTCGGCTTCTTTGCTGACGCGGCATGGGCGTCGTTTGCCTTGCCCGCCGGGTTGCGTATGCCATGGGTTTGTGGGTCCTGCACATCCATATGCAGCGGTGGCGGTTCTTCTCCGCCGAAAGTGGGTCGCTGCAGTGCGTTCAGATCCAGGTCATCTTTCAGTTCATCTTCCATTTTGCGCAGGTTGCCATACAGATCGTGCTGTAGGTCCTGTTCCACCTGGCGCAGGGTCTGGACTTCTTCGCGCAGGTCCAGCTCGCGGCGTAGGGATTCAACTGTATCGCGCAGCTCGCTTTCTTCTTTGACCGATTGGATGAAGCGGCGGGTTTTGGCTACAAAGCGACCGATCTGCCGCGCCACTTCCGGCATGCGCTGTGGCCCGATCACCAGCAGGGCGATGATCAGGATCAGAAACAGCTCCAGTCCGCCGATGTCGAACATGCTTAAGCTTTAGGCTTGTCGTCAGGCTGGGATGGGGTGGCGGTGCTGTCGAATACCTGGCCGTTGGCCTCTTTTTTCTCCAGTTGCGTTTGCTTTTCCGCTTCGGCTTTGGCCTCCTCATCCTTGACAGACTGTTTGAAGCCTTTGATGGCGGCGCCCAGATCAGAGCCCACGCTACGCAACCGTTTGGCGCCAAACAGCAGCAGAACGATGGCCAGAATGATGAGAAGTTGCCAAATACTAATGCCCATATCGGTTTCTCCTTAGAAAAGTTAGTTGCCCAGTAAGTGAATATGTAGATGAAAGACCTCTTGTCCTGCTGAGGCGCCGGTATTGATTTGGGTTTTGAACCCATCCAGATCATGGGCCTGTGCCAGCTGCGGTAGCAGTAGCATCATGTGCCCCATCAGGTCTTTATCTTCCGGCGTTAGGTCGAATAGGGTGGGAATCTTTTTCTTGGGAATAACCAGCAGATGCACCCGTGCTTTGGGGTTGATATCCTTGATGACGATGCATTTTTCGTCTTCATACACGATATCGGCGGGGATCTCCCGGTCGATGATTTTTTCAAATACGGTTTTTTCTTCCATGGTAAGAAGACCTCCTGATAAGTGATCGGGTCGATCACGGCGCGCTGCCAGCTTATGGCCGACAGCGTGTTATTCGGTGCGGCTGGCTTTTTCTTCCAAACCTGAAAGGCCGAAACGGCGCGCCAGCTCGTCCAGCACCGCTTGGCTGGACAGATCCTGGGCTGCTAATAATACCATGGTGTGGAACCACAGGTCAGCCACTTCATAAACCAGGTGCTCCTGATCTCCCTCTTTGGCGGCCATAATGGTCTCAATGGCTTCCTCACCCACCTTTTTCAATATGGCATCCAGGCCCTTGTCATACAGGCTGGCCACATAGGACGATGCCGGATCGGCTTGCTTGCGTTGGGCCAGTACAGTATCCAGTTGTTGCAGAATGCTGCTCATAGTCGTACCTCGATGCCTTGTGCGGCCAGGTGTTGTTTGGCCTGGGCGATGGTGTATTCGCCAAAGTGGAAGATGGAAGCGGCCAGTACGGCATCCGCACCCCCTTCGAGGATACCTTCGGCCAGATGATCCAGGTTGCCCACGCCGCCGGAGGCGATGACGGGAATCGACACCCGCTCGGTGATGGCGCGCATCAGCGCCAGGTCGAAGCCCTGTTTGGTGCCGTCTCGATCCATGCTGGTGACCAACAGCTCGCCAGCGCCCATCTCCTGCATGCGTTCAGCCCAGGCAATGGCATCAATGCCGGTTTCCCGGCGGCCGCCATGGGTGAAGATCTCCCAGCGTGGCGGCTCATCCGGCGCGCTGACCTGTTTGGCGTCAATGGCTACGACGATGCACTGGTTGCCAAAGGTGTCGGAGGCTTCCTGCACAAAGCCTGGATTGAAAATGGCGGCGGTATTGATGGCCACCTTGTCGGCGCCGGCATTGAGCATGCGCCGCACATCTTCCACTGTGCGGATACCGCCACCGACGGTCAGGGGGATGAACACTTCCGCGGCCACTGCCTCCACCACATGTACCATGGTATCCCGGTCATCGGCGCTGGCGGTGATGTCCAGGAAGGTGAGTTCATCGGCGCCTTCACGATTGTAGCGGCGGGCGATTTCCACCGGATCGCCGGCATCGCGTATGTCAACGAATTTTACGCCCTTGACCACGCGGCCTGCGTCCACATCCAAACAGGGAATGATGCGTTTGGCCAGTCCCATCAGCAGCCTCCACTCAGCTCATCCAGCAGCCGCTGGCCTTCACTAAAATCCAGCGTGCCTTCATAAATGGCCCGGCCCGTGATCACGCCGGTAACGCCTTTTTTATATAGTGGCGCCAGAGCTTTCAAGTCATTGAGGTCGGTCACGCCGCCGGAGGCGATCACGGGAATGGAGATGGCTTCGGCCAGCTTGGCGGTATCTGCCACATTGACGCCTTGGAGCATGCCATCTCGGCCAATGTCGGTATAGATAATGGCTTCCACGCCGTCCTGTTCAAAGCGTTTGGCCATGTCGATCACATCGTAATCCGTCACCTCAGCCCAGCCGTTGATGGCCACCTTGCCCCCTTTGGCATCCAGCCCTACCATGATATGGCCGGGGAAAGCGCGGCAGGCCTGGTGGACAAAGGCTGGATCATGCACCGCCTGGGTGCCGATAATGCAGTAACGCACGCCGGCATTCAGATAGTCTTCGATGGTCTTCAGGGTGCGGATACCGCCGCCAATCTGGATAGGCAGATCCGGATAGGCCTGGCTGACCGCCAGTACTGCGTCGCGGTTTTCCGGTTTGCCGGCAAAGGCACCGTTCAGATCCACCATGTGCAAACGGCGCGCTCCGGCTGCTTTCCAGCGTTGTGCCATGGCGACAATATCCGTGGAAAAGACGGTGGCATCATCCATTTCCCCTTGGCGCAGGCGCACGCACTGGCCGTCTTTAAGGTCGATTGCGGGTATCAGAATCATGGGGTTCCGTTCCAGTTCAAAAAGTTTTTCAATAGCTTAAGGCCCATATCACCGCTTTTTTCCGGATGCGCCTGAATGGCGAAGATATTGTTGTGGGCCACCGCGGCGGTGAAGCTGTGGCCATAGTCAGTTATTCCAGCCGTCAGGGTATGATCAGCCGGCTGCACATGATAGCTATGGACAAAATAAAAGCGGCTGTTGTCTTCAATACCGTGCCACAGGGGGTGTGCCTGAGTCTGGGCAATCTGGTTCCAACCCATGTGCGGCACTTTCAGCTTAAGATGGGCGGGAAAGCGAAAGGGGGTCACTTCCCCGGGCAAAATGCCCAAACAGTGGACACCGTTGTTTTCTTCGCTGTAGTCCATCAGCACCTGCATGCCCATACAGATGCCTAAAAACGGCTTTTCCAGGGCGGCCTGGCGGATGGCTTTTTCTATGCCGGCTTCGATGAGATTGTGCATACAGCTACGGGCTGCGCCCTGGCCGGGAAAGATAATGGCATCGGCATCGTGGATATCCTGTATGCGGCGGCTGACGCTGATACGGGTATCTGCCGCTGCCACATGCTCAGCGGCCTTGGAGACAGAGCGCAAATTGCCAGAGCCGTAATCCACTACCACCACGTGTTTCATTTACAAGGCTCCCTTGGTCGAGGGGATGGTATCTCCCAAACGCGCATCCCGGGCGACCGCCAGACGCAGAGCGCGGCCAAAGGCTTTGAAAATGGTTTCCGCCTGGTGGTGGGCGTTGACCCCGCGTAGGTTGTCGATATGCAGGGTGGCTTGGGCATGGTTGACAAAGCCCTGAAAGAACTCCTGCACCAGTTGCGTATCAAAGGTGCCGATGCGTTCGGCGGTGAAGGCGCAATGAAACTGCAGCCCAGGCCGACCTGACAGGTCGATCACCACGCGGCTGAGCGCCTCATCCAGGGGTACATAGGCGTGTCCATAGCGCATTATGCCCCGTTTGTCGCCCACGGCTTTAGCGAGTGCCTGGCCTAAGACGATACCCACATCCTCCACTGTGTGGTGATCATCGATTTCAATATCGCCCTCGGCCTCAACGGAGAGGTCAATCAGCCCGTGGCGGGCGATCTGTTGCAGCATATGTTCAAAGAAAGGCACGCCCGTTTTCAGTTCTGCGTTGCCGTTGCCGTCCAGGTTGACGGTGAGGCGGATGCGGGTTTCATGGGTGATACGTTCAACCGTGGCGGTTCGCATAACGGATTTCCTGCTACAGACAGTAAAAAAGAAGATTGTATTACAAGGTGAGAGTGTTCGTTAAGAGTCTGTCAGATCATGGTATAAGCATGTGATGATGATCTGATAAAAAAGCCTGATTGGCGTAAATAAGTTGATTGTATTGTGTGAGTTGGCAAAAGGGGCGATAATTGCGCAGTCTGGAAAGGAGTCCGTTTCGGCAAGCCGCGCCAATGCGGCCGAATCTTGATTCAGGTTAAGTTTTGGTGCGGCAAAGCGGATGGAGGCAACCGGGATGTCCGTATAATGACTTTCGGATACCTCCGTCCAGGTGGCTGAAGCGGAGGTGTAATGGAAAATGAGAGGAGTGTTCAGAATGAACTCTGCAAGCCCTAACTATGAATATGGTCTGCTGAAATTTGGCACCATATTGACAGTCCTGCTCTTGGTGGTAGGTACCTTTATTGGTACCTATGCCGCTTTTGAGTTGGCCTATCCCTTTTTAAATTTTGATATCCCGGAGATCACTTTTGGTCGCCTGCGTGTAATACACACCAATGCTGTTATTTATGGCTTTGGCGGGCTGGCGCTGTTTGTGACTTCCCTGTATACCGTGCAGCGCACCAATGCGAATCGCCTTTGGTGTGTGCCGTGCGCCTGGCTGGCGGCGTTGTTTCTGATCGTTTCCATCGTGGGCGGTATTATCGGTATTGCTTTGGGTCTGTCTCAAGCGCGCGAATACCACGAAATGGAATGGATCTTTGATGTGGGCATCGCCATTGGTTGGGTGCTGTGGACCATGGTCTTTGTCATGACCATTGCCACCCGTGACAAGGAGAAGGTGCCACACGTCTATGTATCCAACTGGTTCTATCTGGCGTTACTGATAGCTGTAACCTACCTGTTCCTGGTTAACGGCTTGCATCTGCCGGTTACATTGTATAAATCCTATTCTCTGTACAGTGGCGTTCAGGATGCCATGATCCAGTGGTGGTGGGGGCATAACGCAGTAGGCTTCTTCCTGACTGCTGGTTTCTTGGGCATGATGTACTATTTCGTGCCGAAGCAGGCGCAGCGCCCGGTTTACTCCTATCGCCTGTCTGTTATTCACTTCTGGGCCTTGATTTTCGGTTATGTGTGGTTGGGTGCTCACCACCTCCAGTACACAGCAGTGCCGGATTGGACTGGCTCTCTGGGCGCGGTCATTTCACTGGCGATGATTATCCCATCATGGGGTGGCGCCCTGAACGGCATGTTGACCCTGTCAGGTGCGTGGGACCGTCTGCGTACTGACTATATTCTGCGTTTCCTGATTATGGCTTTGGCTTTCTACGCCATGTCCACATTTGAAGGACCGGTGATGTCTTCCAAAACCGTTAACGCCCTGTCCCACTATACAGATTGGACCATTGGCCATGTCCACTCTGGTGCGCTGGGTTGGGTAGCGATGGTTGCTATCGGGTCGCTGTATCACATGGTGATGAAGATGTGGAACACAGAAATGTACAGCATGAAGCTGATCAATGTGCATTTCTGGTTGGCCACCCTGGGCACGGTGCTGTATATCGTGGCCATGTGGGTCTCTGGCATCATGCAGGGCTTGATGTGGCGCGCCTATGATGAGTATGGTGTGTTGGCCTACACCTTTGCAGAGTCAGTGGCAGCCATGCATCCGTACTATGTCATGCGCGCAGTCGGTGGTGTACTCTTCGTTGCCGGTGCGTTGGTGATGTTGTACAACGTGCTAATGACAGTGGCTACGGCCAAGTCTCGTCAGCCTGCTGCGGCCGCAGTCTGATAAGCCATGACGGCGGGGCAATGCCCCGCTGACATATAAAAATGAATAATGCGTTGAGGAGCAAACTCATGGCTGAAAATCACGAACCGAAAAATTTTCAAGAAAAGCTTGAGCGAAATATCTTTGCGATGTTCCTAATGACGGCCTTCCTGGTCTCTATTGCGGGGATCGTGGAGATCGTACCGCTGTTCTATCTCAAGTCCGCAGTGGATTACACTGAGCGGACAGACCAATGGGGTAACCTGAAAAACGAGAAGTTCCCAGAACTGGTGTGGGAACGTCAATTCAGGATGGAGAATGGCAAACTGGTTGCGGATAAGCGTCTTTACTACAAAGATGAAAATGGTAATTGGCAATCCGACTGGAAACCGGGTGATGGCGTGCGCCCGTACACCCCCTTGGAGTTGGCGGGGCGTGATATCTATATGCGTGAAGGATGCATGTATTGCCATTCGCAGATGATTCGTCCGTTTCGCGA
>DQVN01000124.1 GCA_015661715.1 Sulfurivirga caldicuralii | reverse complement strand
GACGAACAGTCCATAATTATCAAACGGGTCAACAAATGCCCCCACGCCGCCCATGGGGGAGCGTGGAAGATTGCCTTTGCCGATTTTATGACCGCTGCCATGGCGTTTTTTCTGATGCTGTGGGTTTTGGGCGGGACCAATGACGAGGAAATGAAAGCGATTGCGGAATATTTCCGTAATCCCACTGTTATTGATGCATCACCCCAGGTATTGGTGGAGAGTCAATCACAAGGACGGCCGAGTAATTCGATTATTGATGCTGGAGGGTTTCAGGATGTCCCCACGGGTAAAGAGGGGGAAGGGGGACAGGATGATGCCGCCAAGCAGCAAGAAGCGGCGGAAATGGAGGCATTAAAGCTGGAAATTGAAAAGAAAATCCAGTCCGATCCAGAGTTGAGTAAGTTGAAACAACAGCTTAAGTTGGATGTTACCCCCAATGGTTTACAAATCCAGATCTTGGATGATCGTAAGCGGCCGATGTTTGAAAGTGGCGTAGATATTCCGCGGGACTATGCGGCCAGACTGATAAAAGAGGTGGGCGAAATTTTGGCCAGCACCAACCGCCCGATTAGCATTGCCGGGCATACGGATTCCTCTCGCTATGCCAGCGATGAGTACACCAACTGGGAATTATCGGCCGATCGGGCCAATGCCGCCCGTCGGCTGCTGATCAAAGGAGGGGTGCCGGAAAAGCGCATCGCCCAGGTGGTCGGGTTGGCGGACACGGTGCCGTTCGACAAGGAAAACCCGTATAATCCCCGCAACCGGCGCATTAGTATTATCGTGCTCAGTAAAGACGCAGAGAAACGGCTCAAGAGCCTATCTGAAGCGCCGGGCGTAGAAGATTTGAGCAAACAGATGAAGCTGGCCACACCGCCCGGGCAGGCGCAATAGCCTGCTTGGTTGGCCCGTGCCGCACCCGCCTACCAATAAGTTTGATTTGAGCGAAGGAGACTAAGATGGCAGAGGAAGAACAGAAAGAAAAATCAGGAGGTGGTAATACGCTGCTAATTGTTCTGATTATTATTCTGTTTATCTTTGTCCTGGCATTAGGGGGAGCCGTTGCTTGGCTTCTGCTCAGTCAGGGCCAGGGTGATGACAAAGGAGAGGATAAACCTGCCCATGAGGCGCCGGCAGAACATGGGGAAGACGCGGGCAAATCCCATGCGAAACAGTATTCACCCAAGTACAAACAGTTTGAACCACCTCCTGAAAATGCGCCGCCGCAGTATTTTGAGATGAACAAGTTTATAGTCAATATTCTTGATGAGCAGGGGCGTGAGTACTATTTGGCGGTGGACATTAAGGTTATGACCTATTACCCCCAGGTGGTGCAGGAATTGGAGCACTTGCGTCCTATCCTGCGCAGCAAGATTACCAAAATGTTGCGCCGACAGGTTAGAGACCGTTTGATTCAACCGGATGGTCAGGATTACTTGGAGCAGGAAATCCTCAAGGTTATTCGCGAAGTGGCCGAACAACACAATATCTATCCTGACCTGATTGAGGGGGCGTTTTTGGAGCGCTTTGTTATGCAACGGGCAGGGTAAGCGGCCTGTTGATCGGCGAGCAAAAGCCATATGGATGATATACTCAGCCAGGATGAAGTCGACGCACTCCTTCGCGGCATGGACGAAGGAGAAGTGGAGACGGAGAATGACCAGCCCGAAGAGGGGTTGGCCATCAAACCCTACGACTTCTCCAACCAGGAGCGTATCGTCCGTGGGCGCTTGCCGGCGCTGGATATTATCAATGAGCGCTTTGCGCGCGGCTTCCAGCGTCAGTTCAATGAGCTGATCATGACCACCCTGGAGGTGGCAGCAGGGGAAGTAAAGATCATTAAAATGATCGACTACCAGCGCAACCTTTTTTTTCCCACCAGTTTAAATCTGTATCGTCTCAACCCTCTGAATACCGTTTCTTTGTTCACACTGGACTCTAAGCTGATCTTTACCGCAGTGGATATCTACTTTGGAGGCACGGGGCTGTTACCCTTCAAAATTGAAGGGCGGGAGTACAGTCCGGTGGAAACCAGCATGATCCGCAGCATTCTCGATATTATCATCGATAACATGCACAAAGCTTGGGCGCCGGTGATGGACTTGGAAATCGACTATATGCACTCGGAGATGAATCCCAAGTTTGCTGCCATTACCGACCCAACCGATATGGTGGTGGTGAGCCCATTGAATGTGCGTTTTGAAGGGGTTGAAGGCCGTGTTGATATTGTAATTCCCTATTCTGCGCTGGAGCCCATCCGCGATAAGCTTGAAGAAGGGCTGCAGAATCTGCAGGGAGACAGCGACAACCGTTGGTCGCGGACGATACGGGATGAAGTCAAGAATATTGAAATCCAGCTCAGCTCTACTTTGGCGGAGCTGCCCATGGAGGTGGAGGATCTGCTTAAACTGAAAGAGGGGGATATTCTGCCCTTTGACATGCCGGATTTGGTGACACTCATGGCGGAGGATGTGCCCATCGCTCGAGGCAAATTGGGTATCAGTGATCGGAATAAAAAGGCCATTCAAATTGAGCAGATTATTCATCATCCGGCTTATAAGGAACCACCAATCAATCCAAATAAAGGGATAGTGGACGATGAGTGAAGAAAACGACAACAACAAAGGTGAAGAAGAGGTTGACTGGGGTGATGCTCTGGCCGAACAGGCAGCCGCCGAAGGTGGCGACAATGAGGAAGAAGATCCTTGGGCGGCCGCCTTGTCGGAACAGGTAGAAGCCACAGCCGACCAACAGATCAGTACCGATGAGGCCGCAGAGCTGTTTTCTCACCTGCGTGAAGGGGACGAGGGGGAGAAGCTGGATCTGGATGTGCTGTTGGACATTCCGGTGACCGTCTCCTTGGAGATTGGCCGTACTAAGGCTACTATCCGCAATCTGCTCTCCTACACGCAAGGCTCGGTTGTGGAGCTGGACCGTTTAGCCGGTGAGCCTTTGGATGTGTTGGTCAATGGTACCTTGATCGCCCATGGTGAAGTGGTGGTGATCAATGACAAGTTCGGGGTGCGCTTAACCGATGTGATCAGCCCGCGTGAGCGGATCAAAAAGCTCAAATAAGCAAAAAATAGGCTAAATGCACTCAAAACTGTCACTTTTCAAGCCTCTTGCCGACGGCAAAAAAATCGCCTGCAAAAAAATAGGGGGACCCCTTATGTGGGGGCTTTTGCTGTTGGGCGTGCCCGCATGGGCGCAGGATGTGCAGGTGGGTCAGCATGCGTTTCAAGCCAGTGACTATCTAGGGCAGGTGGTACTGTCATTAATCCTGGTGGTGGGGCTGATCTTTGCAGCGGCCGGGCTGTTGCGCCGTTTTACTCAGTGGCCGGGGCAGAAAGGTCAGGCAATCGAGATTCTTTCTGCCGTAGCGGTGGGCCGACAAGAGAAGTTGTTATTGGTCCAGGTGGGCGGGCAGCAACTGTTAATTGGCGTAACCCCCTCGCGGATTTCTGTGTTGCATACCCTTGCAGAGCCTGTGCAGCTGGTCGATAATGCCAGTGATATTCCCACAGGGGCATTTGCCCAACGGCTTCAGGATGCAATCAAAAGCTATCAGCAGCGTGGAAAAACCGATTAAGCTCATTGTTTGGCTGGGGCCTGTGTTGGCCCTTTTCCCCTTGATAAGCTGGGCAGCACCGGGTATTCCCGCTTTTACGGTAACCATTGATGAGCAGGGCAATCAGGATTACACCCTGACCATTCAAATCCTGCTGATTATGACCGGGCTGACCCTGCTGCCGGCGGCGCTGATTGCGACCACCTCATTTTTGCGTATCGTCATTGTCTTGGCGCTGTTGCGTCAGGCGCTGGGAACCATGAATACCCCATCCAACCAGGTGCTTATCGGTTTGGGGCTGTTTTTGACATTATTCATTATGGGGCCCGTGCTGGATCGGATTTATACCGATGCGGTGCAGCCCTATATGGATGAAAAGATTACGTTCAGCCAGGCGGTGGAGAAAGCGGCGGCGCCCATGCACCAGTTTATGATCCAGCAAACCCGCCAGGATGATCTGAAACTGTTTGCCGATATGGCGGATGTTACCTTGGAAACGCCGGAAACCGTCCCTTTCAAGGTGTTGATTCCGGCCTTTATGACCTCCGAGTTGAAAACCGCCTTTCAGATCGGCTTTTTGATTTTCATTCCTTTTTTGATTATCGACCTGGTCATTGCCAGCCTGTTAATGTCCATGGGGATGATGATGCTCTCGCCGATGATGATTTCTTTACCATTTAAGATTATGTTATTCGTGTTGGTGGATGGCTGGGAGTTGGTCTTGGGCACATTGGTCAACAGTTTTATTGTCTCAGGCAGTGGGGTGTAAGTCATGGAAGAGACCCTGGTGCTGGAAATCGGGCAGAAGATGATGGAGGTGATTGTCATGCTCTCCATGCCGCTGTTGCTGCCCGCTTTGGTGGTGGGGTTGCTGGTGGGGATGTTCCAGGCGGCGACGCAAATTAATGAGATGACTTTAAGTTTTATCCCAAAATTGGCGATTGTGGCTCTGATGACGGTGGTGTTTGGTCCCTGGATGTTGGATGTGTGGTTGGGTTTTACCCGTGAGCTGTTTCAGAATATTCCGGTATTGATCGGGCTGGCCGGTTGAGGCGCGAGTGAGTTTTTCCTATCAGGAGTTTCTGCAGTATCTGGGGCTCTATTTCTGGCCTTTTGTGCGGTTAGGCGCGGCCTTGGCGCTGGTGCCCATGTTCTCCATGCAGGCGGTGCCTGTGCGGGTGCGTTTGTTGCTGGTTATCTTTATCGTATTGGCCGCCGCGCCTCAGCTACATCTGCCGCCCCCCATTGATCCTTTCACCCTGACAGGTCTGCTGGTGATGCTGCAGCAGGTGGTGATCGGCTTGGCCATGGGCTTGATTTTTTTGGTGATTTTTCAGGCATTTGTGGTGGCGGGCCACTTTGTCTCCATGGGTATGGGGTTGGCCTTTGCCACCATGGTGGATCCTACCAATGGCATGAATAGCCCGGTGGTGAGCCAATTCTTTACCATTATGGCCTCGTTGTTGTTCTTGGCGCTAAACGGTCATCTGTTGGTTATTCAGGTGGTGGTAGACAGTTTTCACCTTTTGCCCGTGGGAATTCACACCTTATCGTCTGATACGCTCAAGGCCATTGCCGGATTTGGCGCTTATATGTTCTCAGCGGGCGTGCTGATGGCCTTACCGGTGGTGACTGTGCTGTTATTGGTCAATCTGGCATTTGGCATTATGTCCCGGGCTGCGCCGGCGATGAATATTTTTGCCGTGGGTTTCCCCATTACCTTGATAACGGGGTTGGCGTTGCTTTCGCTTATGAGTCCATTTTTGCTCGAGCATTTGCGTGCGTTGATTGAGCAAGGGGTCGGGTTGATCGGCCACTTCAAACTGAGTTCGCCATAGGAGTGAGCCATGGCGGAGAATCAGGACGGACAGGAAAAAACGGAACAGCCCACGGAAAAGAAACTCCGTGAGGCGCGGGAAAAAGGGCAGGTGCCCCGCTCGAGAGAGCTGGCGACTGTGCTGATGATGCTGGCGGCCGGGCTCTATTTCTATGCGTTAGGTCCTAATGCGATGACCCAGTTTGAAATGCTGTTGCGCCAGGGACTCCTGTTCGATCGCCAGGTGGCCACGGATATGGGCAAAGCTTTTGATCATATTATGGCGATTTTCGTGCTTGCCTGGCAGATTAGCTGGCCGTTTATGCTGATTATGGTGGTGATCGCCATTGTGTCGCCTATTTTTGTTGGCGGGTGGAATTTTGCGCCGAAAGCCATGGCACCCAACTTTAAAAAACTCAACCCCATTACCGGTCTGGCTAAGCTTTTCTCCCTGCGCAGTTTGCTGGAGCTGGTCAAAGCCGTATTAAAAGTGCTGCTGATCGGCCTTGTCGCCGTCATTGTGATTGAACAGCTGCTGGATCAGCTGTTGCAGTTGACCCGGTTGAGTGTTTTGGCGGCTTTGGCCAATGCCGGTGAGTTGGTGGTGTTGGCCTTCATTATTATCAGTTTGTCGCTGATTGTGGTTGCCCTGCTCGATGTGCCCTATCAGCTTTGGCAGCATACCCAAGAGATGATGATGACCCATCAGGAGGTCAAGGAAGAGCATAAACAGCAGGAAGGGGATCCACAGGTAAAAGGGCGGATTCGCCAACTGCAGCGGGAGATGGCGCAACGGCGGATGATGCAGAAGGTGCCGGAAGCGGATGTGGTTATTACCAACCCAACTCACTTTGCGGTGGCGCTACAGTATGATCCGCAAACCATGCGTGAGCCGATTGTCCTGGCAATGGGGGCGGATATGATGGCGCTACAGATCCGCACCCTGGCTAAAAAGCATGAGGTGCCGATCGTAGAGGCCCCGGCGCTGGCCCGAGCCTTATACTATAATGCCCAAGAGGGCGCGCCGATTCCCTGGCAGTTATACCGTGCCGTGGCTGCTGTGTTGGCCTATGTGTATCAATTACGCGATGGACAGGCAGTTGAGACACAACGATTCGATCAGCTTCCCGTACCGGAAGAGATGACCCAACCACCGGATAGAAACTAAAACATGAGCCTGCAGCAGTTGTGGCAGCGGATAAAAGAGGGCATCAATAGCGGCCTGGGGATTCCCATCGCTATACTGGCACTGCTGGGGTTGATCACCATCCCGCTGCCCCCCTTTCTGTTGGATGTTTTTTTTACCTTTAATATTGCTCTGTCTCTGGTGGTGCTGGTGCTGACGCTGTATATCAAGCGTCCGCTGGAGTTCGCCATTTTCCCCACCATTATCCTGGTCACCACCCTCTTTCGCCTTTCATTGAATATCGCCTCCACCCGGGTGATTCTTCTGGAAGGCCATCAAGGGCCGGATGCGGCGGGCAAGGTGATTGAATCCTTTGGGGAATTTGTCATCGGTGGTAATTATGCGGTGGGTCTGGTGATCTTTGCCATCCTGGTTGTGATCAATTTTGTGGTCATTACCAAAGGAGCGACCCGCGTGGCCGAAGTGAGCGCCCGTTTTACCCTTGACTCTTTGCCGGGCAAACAGATGGCTATTGATGCAGACCTGAACGCAGGCCTGATCACCCAGGAGGAAGCGCAGCAGCGTCGCAAGGAGATCGCCCTGGAGGCGGATTTCTATGGCGCCATGGATGGTGCCAGTAAGTTTGTCCGTGGAGATGCGATTGCCGGGATTGTCATTTTGCTGATCAATATCATCGGTGGGCTGGTCATTGGCATGGTTCAACATGGTCTGCCCTTTTCCCAGGCAGTGGAGACCTATACCCTGTTGACCATCGGTGATGGTCTGGTGGCGCAGATTCCCGCCATCTTATTGGCCACAGCCACGGCCATTATCGTCACCCGGGTGGGCAACGAAGACAATGATATGGGCAGGCAGTTGCAGCTGCAGATGTTCGCCAATACCAAGGTGCTGGGCATCACGGCGGGAATTTTGGCGGTGATCGGCATCATTCCCGGTATGCCACATTTTGCCTTTTTGTCCCTGGCGGCGGGCCTGGGTGTCCTGACATGGTTTATTGCCCGGCAGCAAAAGCGGGCAGCACCGGTGGAAGAGATCCTCGAGGAGGCGGCAGCAGAAGAGACGGCCTCCGCTGGCGAGGTGGGCTGGGATGATGTGGGGCAGGTGGACCCCTTAGGGTTGGAAGTGGGCTATCGGCTCATCCCGTTGGTGGACAAGCAGCAAGATGGGGAACTGCTGGATCGCATCAAGGGGGTGCGGCGTAAGCTGTCTCAGGCGTTGGGCTTTTTGATACCGGCGGTGCATATTCGGGATAATTTGGATTTACAGCCCACCCATTATCGAATTCTGGTGATGGGGGTGACCGCAGGAGAGGGGGATGTCTATCCCGATCGTCTGCTGGCCATCAACCCGGGTCAGGTGTATGGTGAGGTGCAAGGGATTCCCACCAAGGATCCCACGTTTGGCTTGGACGCCCTATGGATTGATGCTTCAGAGCGGGACCATGCCCAGGCCATGGGATATACAGTCGTGGATCCCAGCACGGTGATCGCCACCCATTTGAGCCAGATCATTCAAGATTATGCCTGGCAGCTATTGGGGCCGGATGAGGTACAGACCCTGCTGGAGCGGATGAAGCAGCACTCACCTAAATTGGTTGAGTCATTGGTGCCGGATAAATTGCCCCTGGCAACGGTGGTCAAAGTATTACAAAATCTGTTGCGGGAGAAAGTGCCCATTCGCGATATGCGCACCATTTTGCAAGCATTGAACGAATATGCGGATAAAACCCAGGATCCAGAAGAGTTGACCATGCATGTGCGTGCGGCCTTGGGGCGCGCCATTGTGGAAGAGTTGGTGGGACCCAATGCGCCGGTGCATGTGATTACTTTGGAGCCTGCGTTGGAGCAGTTATTGATCCAGGCGGCACAGAATGCGCCTGCTGGACAAATTTCCATCGACCCAGGGCTGGCGGAGCGGTTGTACAGCGTGCTGTCGGAACAGGTGCAAAAGCTCGAGGCGGAGGGCAAGCCAGCCATTTTACTGGTGGCGCCGCAGATCCGTGCAGCCTTGGCAAAACTGTTCCGCTACAGCCTGCCTAACCTGCATGTGCTGGCCTATACCGAAATCCCGGAAAACCGTCAGATTCAGGTGGTCACCGCCGTCGGTCAGGGGAGTGATGGAGGTGAAACGACATGAAAATTCGCCACTTCACCGCCTCGAGCCTACGGGAAGCGCTGGCACAGGTCAAAGCCGCCCTGGGAGAGGATGCGGTGATTCTCTCCACCCAGACCTTGGACACGGGCCAGGTGGAAGTGGTCGCCGCGGTTGACGAAGCGGAGGGTGAGCGTGCACCGGCGCCTTCTTCAGTGACTACTTCTGCCAATACCCTGGCAAACAATACGCCGGAAATTCAGCGCATGGCGGTGGAGATGCAGCAGTTACGCCAGCTGTTGGAACAGCAATTGGCGGGCCTGGCCTGGGGGCAGGCCCAGCAGCAAGCCCCGGCGCAGGCGTTGCTGTTAAAGCGGCTTTTACATTTGGGTCTGGGGTGGGAACTGGCCCAAAATTTGCTTAAGCAGTTGTCCGCGGAGGTGTTAGCCAGCGATACAGCCTGGCCGGCCTTGATTGCCCGCTTATCCGAAAAGTTGGCCATTGAGCAACAGGATATATTGAAAAACGGCGGGATTGTGGCACTGGTGGGGCCAACCGGGGTGGGCAAGACCACGACCATCGCTAAATTGGCCGGACGCTTTGTCATGCGCCATGGTTCCGGGCAGCTGGCGTTGATTACCACGGACTGTTATAAAATAGGTGCTCAGGCGCAACTCCAGACATTTGCAGATCTCCTGGGCGTGCCCATTCATGTGGCACAGACCCGTGAGGAGCTGGAGACATTATTAATCGGCTTGCGCCAGAAAAAATTGATTTTGATCGATACCGCCGGCATGAGCCAGAAGGATCTACGTATTACACAGCAGCTGACGGCCGGTTATAGCGGGTTGGTGCCCATTCGCAACTATCTGGTGCTCTCTGCCGCCAGCCCTTTGAATGTGATGCGGTCGGTTCATACGGCTTTTGCCCAGATGAACTTGCATGCCTTGGTTTTGACCAAGTTGGATGAAGCGGTACAACTGGGGGCGGCCATGACATTGATGGCGGAGACACGGTTGCCATTGGCTTACTTATCGGAAGGGCAGCGGGTGCCGGAAGATATTCAGCCGGCGGATAAGGATCACCTCATCGATCAGGCCATGGTGCTGGCCAATCAGCAGGATATGACCAGTGATCAAGCGTTGAAACTGGGATTGGGAAAGGAGTTTTTTGATGCACAGTGATCAGGCCGAAGGCCTGCGCGCACTAAAAAAACAGGCTGCTACAACTGGGGCAGAGCCTCAGGCACCAACGCGGGATGCAGGGGAAAAAGCCATCCCCAGTGCACGCCCTGTACGGGTGATTGCGGTGACCAGTGGCAAAGGCGGGGTGGGTAAAACCAATGTCTCCGTCAATCTGGGGGTTGCGCTGAGTCAGCGGGGCAAGCGGGTATTGCTGATGGATGCAGACATGGGGCTGGCCAATGTGGATATCATGCTGGGCCTAAGCCCCAAGTACAACCTGTCCCACGTGTTGGATGGGGTCAAAAGTCTGAAGGAGGTACTGGTCAAGGGGCCTGCAGGGATACAAATCATTCCCGCCGCCAGCGGGGTTAAGCGGATGGCTGAACTCTCTGCCTTGGAGAATGCCGGTATTGTTCATGCCTTTTCCGAGTTGGCCGATGCGCTGGATGTGTTGATTGTGGATACCGCGGCAGGCATTGCCAGCAGTGTGGCCACCTTTTGCCAGGCGGCACAAGAGGTGGTTGTGGTCGTCTGTGATGAACCGGCTTCTCTGACCGACGCCTATGCTTTGATTAAGGTGCTGAACCAGGACTATCAATTGAGCCGTTTTCATATTCTGGCCAATATGACACAAAATGAACAGCATGGACGAAAACTGTTTTTGAAACTGGCCACGGTCACCGAAAAGTTTTTGAACATTCAGTTAAAATACCTGGGAACGGTTCCTTATGATGCGGCGTTGAAGCAGGCGGTGCGCAAGCAGGTGCCTGTAACACTGTTTAAGCCCGACAGTTCCGCGGCCCAGGCATTTACCCATATTGCACAACAGGTTGAACGGTGGCCCATGCCGCAAGGCGCAAGTGGCCACATTCAGTTTTTTATTGAAAACCTTTTTCAGGGATAGGATAAGCTGACCTTATGAATAAAGGTGTTCAGGCATATCAGTCCGTGGCGCGGGCCGCTCCCGTATCCTTGGGTAAGGTGGAAGATTATCTGCCCTTGGTCAAGCGCATTGCCTGGCACCTCAAAGGGCGCTTACCTGACAGTGTGCTGGTGGATGACTTGATCCAAGCCGGGATTATCGGTCTGATTGAGGCCATGCGTAATTTCAAGGCGGATCAGGGCGCCAGTTTCGAGACCTATGCGGGAATTCGCATTCGGGGCGCCATGCTGGATGAGATTCGCCGCGGGGATTGGACACCACGCTCTGTTCATCGCAAGGCGCGTGAAGTCAGTGATGCCATTGCCGCGGTGGAAGGCAGAATGGGCCGGGAAGCCCGTGATGAAGAGGTGGCCGAAGAACTTGGTGTGACCCTTGCTGAGTATCACCGTATTTTGCAAGACACCAATAGCGCGCAACTCTTGTCCATTGATGAACCGGAGCATAATGAGCTGGATGAAGATCAGCTGGTATCCCAGGGGCCAACGCCTTTGAGGGAGGTGATGGACGAGGGTTTTCAGCAGGCGTTAGCGGAAGAGATTGGCCGCTTGCCGGAACGGGAAAAGTTGGTCATGGCGCTTTATTATGACGAAGAGCTGAATTTGAAGGAAATTGGTGAAATACTGGGGGTGAGTGAATCCCGGGTGAGCCAGATCCACAGCCAAGCCATCAAACGCTTGCGGGCGCGATTAAAACAATGGATTTAAATGCAGGAGATGTTCAATGAACAACATCAATCGTGACATTAATATTTTGGTAGTGGATGACTTTTCAACCATGCGACGGATTGTTAAAAATCTGCTCAAGGAGCTGGGTTTTAAGAACTTTGATGAAGCAGATGATGGTGCAACCGCCTGGCCGATGGTTCAGACCGGCAAGTATCAGTTGATTGTCAGTGACTGGAATATGCCGAAAATGACTGGTATTGAGTTGCTCAAAAGGGTGCGGGCGGATGAGAAGCTAAAAGATACGGCATTTCTGCTGATCACCGCAGAGGCAAAAAAGAGCCAGATTCTGGAGGCGGCTCAAGCAGGGGTGGATGGCTATATTGTTAAGCCCTTTACGGCGGCGACACTGGCTGAAAAACTGCAAAAAGTTTTTGAGCGGTATAATGCACGTTTGGCTAAGAAAAAAGCTGCATCCGGTAAATAACCATAAACACCTCATTCCATCGACAGGTTTAAAAGACACAAAGCGAGCAGACCATGAAACTGTCCGACCAAACGCTAAAATCCCGAATCGACGCCCTGTGTAAGGCGGTTGAAGAAAATGATTCAGAGGCTATAGAGCTGCATCTCGATTGGTTAACGGTGCTTAGAGAAGTGCAGGTGGCTGAACAACTCAAGGAGTTGCGGGATCTTTTGACCATCAATATCGAAGATGAGCGGATCTTGAGTGCCACATCGGAGCTGACCGATGCCTCAGACCGGCTCCAATATGTGTTGGAATCAACGGAGAAAGCGGCCGAGGAAACCTTGGATCTTGCAGAGACCATTGGTGAAGAGTTGCTGGCTTTGCGCGATCAGGTGGAAGATATTCATCGGGAAAAGATTGATCATCTTTTGGGGCAGGTTCAGGCGCTGATCATGGCGCAGGAGTATCAGGATTTGACCGGCCAGGTACTTAAGCGCATGATTCCAGCAATGGAAGGGATGCAAAAGATCCTGGAAAAACTCATTGCCGCCGCTGGGCATAATTTGGAAGAGCTCAAAAAACGGGATCAGGATCTCATGAAGGGGGCAGGTCCCAATGTTACCCGTTCTGGTAAAGAGGATGCTGTCTCATCCCAGGATGAGGTGGATGACTTGCTCGATTCATTGGGCCTATAGGAGGCAGATGAAAATAAAAGGGCCGTAAGGCCCTTTTTTATTGGCATGGCCTTTGCTTTTTTCTTGCTGACAAACGACTGACATCTTCACCAACATGAGGGATTGAACGGTGGATGAAGAAATTTTGCAAGACTTTCTTGTAGAGGCCCAGGACCTACTGGAGCAGTTGAATGAACAATTGGTGGATCTGGAGCAGACACCGGATGATATGGATCTGCTCAATGCCATTTTCCGCGCCTTCCATACCATCAAGGGGGGCGCAGGGTTTATTGGTATTAAGCCTTTGGTTGAAGTGTGCCACCGTGCGGAGAATGCTTTTGACAAGATTCGTAACGGCGAGATGGCCTATACCCCTGAAGTGGCTGATGTCATTCTGCGTGTTTATGACACCATTCAGGACATCATTGAGCGTCTGTCCAATGGGGAGCGCGAGTTTGATGAGCATGTGGTGGATGAAGGCTTATTGAAAGAACTGGATGCACTGGTCAGTGGCGAAGCACCTGCGGCGACGACGGATACGGAAGCATTGGCCACAGAGGCAAGCAATGAAGATGATCAGGGGCAAGCTGGGTCGGTGACTACGACGACAAGTGAAGAGGTATCTTTAGAATTACCACCGGATTGGGATCCGGACGAGGAAATCACCGACGAAGAGTTTGAGATGCTGCTGAAAATGCGCGAAGAAAAGTTGTCGCAGGGCGGTGAGGGTGATGAAAACACCGCAGAGGTGGCGCTTGAGTTGCCGCCGGATTGGGATCCGGACGAGGAAATCACCGACGAAGAGTTTGAGATGCTGCTGAAAATGCGTGATGAGAAACTTTCTGATAGCCAGGAAGGTGATGATACGGCCTCCGCTACAGCGGCGAAGTCTCAACAGCAGAAGTCAGATGAGCGCAGCCAGCCTGCCTCATCGTCTCAAACGGCGGCAACGGCTCAAGCGATGGATGAGGCTAAATCGGCACAACAAAGTTCGACGGGCAATAAAAAATCAGGCGCTATGGATCAAAATCAAAGCAAAAAGTCAGCGGGAACGACCGCTCCTGCAGGCGGTGGACAGAAGCAGGAAAGCACCGTTCGGGTGGATACAAAACGCCTGGATGAAATTATGAACCTGGTAGGGGAACTGGTGCTGGTGCGTAACCGTCTGCTCACCCTGCGTAATGGTGCGGAGGTGGATATTGAGGAAATATCCAACGCCGTGTCAAACTTGGATCATGTCACCACGGATTTGCAGACGGCGGTCATGAAAACCCGCATGCAGCCGGTGAAGAAGGTGTTTGGTCGCTTCCCTCGAGTGGTGCGCGATCTGGCCCGTAAATTGGGCAAAGAGATTGAGCTGGAGCTGCGCGGGGAAGATACGGATCTGGACAAAAACCTGGTGGAAGCCTTGGCAGATCCGTTGGTTCACCTGGTGCGCAATGCCGTAGACCATGGGATTGAACTGCCAGAGGAGCGGGTTAAAGCGGGCAAGCCACGGGTAGGCAAGATTATTCTGGCCGCAGAGCAAGAGGGTGATCATATCCTGTTGTCCATTACCGACGATGGCCGCGGCATGGATCCGGAGAAACTGAAGCGCAAGGCGATCGAAAAGGGATTGATCGATGAAATGACCGCCGCGCAGATGTCAGATAAAGAAGCGTTTGAGCTGATCATGGCGCCTGGCTTCTCTACCGCGGAGGTAGTGAGTGATATCTCTGGCCGGGGCGTGGGCATGGATGTGGTTAAGAGCATGATCACCCGTCTTAACGGCAGTATTGAAATTGATTCGGTACCGGGTGAGGGAACGCAGATCAAAATTCGCGTGCCATTGACCCTGGCTATTCTGCCCACCTTGATGGTGGCCTTTGGGGATGACAGCTATTCCATTCCTCTGACCAGTGTCCAGGAGATTTTCGACTTTGAACCAGAACATACCAACCGGATTGATGGTCAGGTGATGGTGCAGTTGCGCGAGCGCAGCATTCCCCTTTATTTTCTTAAAGACTGGTTGGCACCGAACATGAATCTGTCTGACGAAGAGCATGACAAGGTGGTGATCGTCAATGTCGGCGGGCAAAAAATTGGCCTGGTGGTTGAGCAGGTGCGAGGACAGGAAGAGGTGGTGATCAAGCCATTGGGTGTCATGTTGCAGAAGCTACCGGGTTATGCGGGCGCGACCATCACCGGCAATGGCAGTATCGCGTTAATTCTGGATCTGCCAGGCGTATTGCAGCGCTACAAGAAAATGCAGAATAAGGGAGTCAGCCATGTTTCAGCCAAATAAAGAGCTCAATCAAGAAGATCCGTTTGTGACGCCGAGCGAGGCCGCCGAGGAGGAATCGATCGGCCCCATGCAACGTTGTGTGCTGTTTAATCTGGATAGGGAGATTTACGGCATTGATGTCTCTCATATTCGGGAAGTGTTGCGTGTGGGGCGGATCCGTAATGTGCCGGGATCCGATGCAAGGATTTTAGGGGTGATCAATGTGCGCGGTGTGATTGTCACGGTGGTGGACATGCGCCGCATGATCAATGTGCCTGTTTCCGATATCACTGACCGCAGTCGGATCATTATCGTTGAGCTGGATGAAGAGCGTCCGGTGGGCCTGTTGGTAGATAATGTCCTGGAAGTGCGGGATATTCCGGAAAAACGGATTGAATCCGTAGGCGCGAGTCAGGAGGAGAACAGCAAATATATCCAGGGTATTGCCCATTATATGAATCAGGTAATTATTCTGGTGGATGTTTTCAATCTGTTGGACGAAGAGGCAGATGAACACTGATCGGTTGTCGCCGTAATTATCGATCAACCCGGCCGAGTGCCGGGTTTTGTTTAGCCTGATCCAGCAGATAGCAAATCACGGCAGTGCCGGCGACAAGACGGGGGCCGGGGCGCTGCAGAAGGTCAGGCGGGACAAAATAGATCTGCCCGGTCTGGGTCGCTTTAAGTTGTGGCCACTTGAGCCAGTCGGATTTCCAGCTGTCGCGCGTGTGCGCTTCTCCACCGATCAGAATCACCTGAGGATTGCGTGCCAGAACGGCCTCCACATTCACACTGAAAGCGGGCTTGTGGATATCGGAAAAAATATTCCGCCCACCGCAAAGGTTGATGGCTTCGCTGATAAATTGATCGGCGCCGATGGTCATCAGTGGTTGGTGCCAGATTTCATAAAACACAGATACCACCGGTGGCCGATAAAAATGCGCTTTTAATGCATCCAGTTGGGCTTGGAGCAGATCCGCCACTTTGTTTGCTTGGTCGGTTGTGTTAAGAATATTCCCTAATCGTTTGATTTCTTTTGCAATATCTTCCAGTTTGACCGGACTACTGTCGATCATCGGCAAGCCAAATTGTGCCAACTGCGCCAAGGCGCCTTCCGGGTTGCCTTTGCGCCAGGTTATGATCAGGTCGGGTTTGAGGGTTAGAATGGCCTCAATATTGATCGCTGCATAGTTGCCCACCAGAGGACGGTGTTTGAGCTGAGGCGGAAAATCCGTGTAGTCCACCACGCCGACAATACGCTCACAGGCACCGGCAGCACACACCAGTTCAGCCGCATGGGGCGAGAGGGTGACAATGCGTTGGGGGGCGGTCCAGCCGTTCAGGGCCCAGAGGTAGAAAAAAAGCCCCGCTAGCGGGGCTTTCAACCAATCGATCAGAACTTGCCGCGCAGCCCGAGGCGCCACTGGAAACCTCCGGTGTTGTAGCCGTATTGCGGCGGGTTGTTTTGATCCGTTGCCAGATAGTAGTCCTGGTTAAACAGGTTGATCCCTTTGGCAAAAAGGGTAAAGTGACGGTTCAACCCATAGTTCACCGTGGCATCCACCACCGTGTAGTTGCCCAGATTGGTGCCTGAACGCCCATCGCCATCGTAATAGTCACCGACGCGGCGAATCACAGCGCCCAGGTGCCAGCGACTGAAGCCGTAGTAGTCGATCATCAGGCTGCCTTCCTGGAGCGGACGACGGGCCAGTAACTGACCTTGGTCGTTTCGCGCCTCCAGCCAGGTGTGGTTCAAGTTGATGTGCCAGTCACCAAAGCCTTGCTGGTAGGTCAAGACATACCCTTTGTAAGTGCGGCTGCCTTGCGCGTTGCGATAGCGGTCGTAAGTGGTGTAATCGAAAACAATCTGATCGTGGATAGATTGATCGAAGTAGGTCAGGGAGGCCCCCAATCCACTGAGGGCGATATCCCAGCCTTCCACCTTTTCCGGCTTCAGGGTTTGCGTATTTTGATAGCCTACCTGAAAGGCAGAAGGGGCGTTATAGCCTGTGCCATAGTTGGCTTTTAGGTGCATATCGCCAAACAGGGGCACCTTAATGCCCAGCTTGCCGGTGGTGGCATCCTTGAAACGGTCATAGTTGTCGTAGCGTAGCGCCTCCACCAGGGAGAGGGAACCCAGTCTATGCACATGGGTCACACCGACCCAGTCATGCCAATAGGCGTCGCTGTTACCTTGGATACGCTGATTGCCGCCTGCCATCTGGATATGGCTTGAGGGGGCATATGCATAACCCAACTTTGCTGAGACGGTGGTCAGGTTGCCTTTGGAACCATAGGGGCCATAGGCGGAATAGCTTGTACGGTCAATCGTGTACTCTGCGATTTGCAAGGTCCCAGTGAGTGCGTCCTTAGCATAGCGGTAGCGGGCAACCTTGTTTAACAGGTTACGCTCATTGGCGTCTGCGGTGCTGTTGGGGTCGTAGGGAAAAGCGCTGTCAAACTGAGCCTGTGCCGCTGTCTTGTCCAACTGGAGCTCAAAGCGGTGGTGTTGATCGGCATCGATGCCCACCTTGAAGCCCAAGTCGGTCTGTTGGTAACCATCTTTTTCATCGCCCGAGCCATTACTGCCGTAAAGCTTGAGGGCGGTGAAGCCTTCCGTATCGAGACTGGCCACATAGACGCTCAGGTCGCCGCCCTGGAAGCGTTTGCTCAGATGCGCAGTAAACTGGCGTGTGTTTTCACTTCCCACTTTTACGGTAAAATGGTTCGCCCCCGCTTTGCGGGTAATGATATGAATGACGCCACCGGAAGCGTTCGCCCCCCAAATGCCGGACTGAGGCCCCGCAACCACTTCAATGCGCGCCACATTGCTCAACGGCAGGTTTTCAATCTGAGGGGCGAGGGTGGTATTGGAGGGGTCCGCCACCATCTGACCATCGATCAGGAACAAAATACCATTGCTACTCAGGCCCCGGAGATAGATATTGGTGGTTTTGCCCAACCCGCCGCTGTGGCTAATAGAAATACCGGGCACATGCTGCAAAACTTCAGCAACGGTTTCCCAGCCTTTTTCTGCAATTTCTTCCTCCGTGATCACATAGGTGGGGGCGGTGACCGTGGAGAGGGGCTGGGCGGTATTGTTTGCCGTGACCACAATCGGGTCGAGGGTTTCCGCTTTCAGCGTGCCGCTGGCCAGGAGCGTGGCGGCCACGACTGTTGTAAGAGGGATGCGCATGTTTGTAAACTCCTTTGTTGTTGACAACAACAAAGGCAACAGTAGGCTGGCCCCATGTGGGCGAATGGGTATTCGCATCTGCCAACCACCATTGCCCGCCGCAATGTGGTGTTCGCGCATCAGGCCGGTCTCCGGGCTTGGGAGCCATTTCACCTCGCCTTCCCGGCGACAGCCAGTGGCGCGCTGAGGCGTCTTCTCCCTTACCGTTGCGGGGGCAGCGCCGGATTCTCACCGGTCTTCCCGATTATCCCTAAGGGCACCTGATGCAAAGGAGCGTATTGTAAATGCTGCGCTGAATGTGTCAATCAGCCCATGGGATGAATGGGTATCGCGTTTTATTCCCGTATGCTCTCTCACCCACAGCTATTGATTGAAGGCATGGGTTATTGCGCCTTTAGCTGTTTTTGCAGACAGCGTAAATAGGCTTGCTCATCGGGTGGTTGTTGGTGGCGCTGCGCCTGCCATAAGGCTTCGGCTAAGCAGGCCATCATCATATGTTCCGCTTCATGGGCGCTGCCATGGCGTAAGGTGAGCTGGCGGTGGATATGGGCAATGCCGGCTGGCCGATCGGTACTGATCTGTTCCCGCAGGGCCAGATGCATGCCCATATGCAGGAAGGGATTGGTCTGTCCCATCTCCGGCAGATATTCACCGCCCAACCGACCTTGCTCCAGGATGGCATGGTATTGCGGATGCTCGCGGATTACTTCTGCCACCTGTTGCGACAGGGGATCCAGCGGTTCACCGGACTGGGTTTTGCGCCAGATATCCGCCCAGGCCTGGCGTAGTTTGTCACGGTCTTGGGTAAAGAAGCTCATTCCACATAGTCCAATTTTTCCGGCCATTCGCACAGGTCAAAGATACAGCATTGGCCACATTTAGGTTTGCGCGCCGTACAGGTGTAGCGGCCATGGAGAATCAACAGGTGGTGGGCATCCTTCAAGTGGCGTTTTGGCGTGACTTTCATCAACTTCTCTTCCACTTGGCGCACCGTCTTGCCCGGTGCCAGGCGTGTGCGGTTGGCAACGCGAAAAATATGGGTGTCGACGGCAATGACCGGTTCGCCAAAGGCGGTGTTGAGTATGACATTGGCTGTTTTGCGTCCTACGCCCGGCAGGGCTTCTAAGTCTTCGCGGGTGCGCGGAACCTGCCCATCATGTTTTTCAACCAGGATGCTGCATGTTTCGATAATGTTTTTCGCCTTGCTGTTATACAGCCCTATGGTTTTGATGTAGGACTTGAGTCCCTCTTCTCCCAGCGCCAGCATTTTTTCAGGGGTGTCGGCCACTTTGAATAGCTTTTCCGTCGCCTTGTTGACCCCTTTGTCGGTGGCCTGAGCAGAGAGGATGACCGCAATGAGCAGCTCAAACGGGCTGGTGTAATTGAGCTCTGTGGTCGGCTCGGGGATGCACGCCGCCAGGTGGTCGAAAATCTGCTCACGCTTTTTCTGGTTCATGGTTTGGGGTCAGCGGAAGGGGTTGATGTTTAGATTGTTTCTTGAGCTCAATCCAGTTTTTCAATGCCACCAGCAGGCCCAGGCCGAGGAAGGCACCCGGGGGCAGGGCAGCCAAAAGGAGCCCTTCATCCAGGTGAATCAAATACAGGGTCCAGTCCCGCGCTGTTTCCCCAAACATGAGCCAGGCCTGATCAAACAGGGTACCTTGGGCCAGCAGCTCGCGCATCCCGCCCAGTATTACCAGGATAATTAAAAAGCCCAATCCCATGGCCAGTCCATCCAGCGCGGCCGCCCAAACAGGGTTTTTGGAGGCAAAGGCTTCGGCACGCCCCAGAATAACGCAGTTGGTTACAATCAGAGGGATAAAAATACCCAAAAGCAGATGCAGTTCGTGCAGATAAGCAGCCATGAGCATTTCGATAATGGTCACGGCTGTGGCGATCACCCCGATAAAAATGGGAATGCGCACCTCGCGAGGGACGAAGTCACGAATCAAGGACACCAGGACATTGGAGACCAGCAGTACCGCCAATGTGGCGAGTCCCAATCCCAGTCCATTAATGGCATTGTTGGTCACCGCCAGCAGGGGACACAGGCCCAACAACGCCACCAGTGCCTGGTTGTTATGCCACAGGCCCTCATAGACAATTTCTCGAACACGATCTAATGTCATTGCCAAAGTTGCTCCCTGTTGGCATGAAAAAACTCGAGGGCTTTTTTTACCGCTTTGACCACCGCCCGCGGGGTAATGGTCGCGCCAGTGAATTGGTCAAAAATGCCCCCATCTTTTTTTACTGCCCACTGATCAGCGTTGTCCGAGGTGAGGCGCATGCCGGTGAAGTTGTCGATCCAATCGGATTTGGCCTTTTCAATTTTATCACCTAAGCCGGGGGTCTCTCGGTGCGCCAGCACCCGCACACCTAAAAGCTGGCCATCGGCGCGGATCCCTACCAGGAGGCGAATATCGCCACTGTATCCATCGGGTGCGATGGTTTCAAACAGTACCGCCACCGGCTTGCCTTGTTTGCGGGCCCGATACACGGTGACCGGTTTGTTGCTGCCGAGAAATTCTGGGGCAAGGAATGCTTTGGTGTCATGGAGCAGATCATTGTCATAGGCCTCTGGCGGTAGCAGTGCATTCAGGCTGGCTTGCAGTGCAGCCTGCTGCGCCGCTTCGATCTTAGGTTCAACCCAGGTGCGGACGCTGACCAGTAAGAGGATGGCGATACCGATGAATACGGCCATGCGGCTGCTTGCCTTGATCAGGTGTGTGCGCAGTTCAGCGTTCATCGTGGATGCCCTTTGACCCGTGGTTGGGTGTATTGATCGATCAGCGGCACAAAGATATTCATCAACAGCACCGCAAAAGCGATCCCATCCGGATAGCCGCCCCAGGTCCGGATAATATAGACCAACACACCGATGCCAGCGGCATAGATCAACCGGCCCAGCGGGGTGGTTGATGCCGTGACGGGATCGGTAATGATAAAGAAGGCGGCCAACATGGTGCCTCCGGAGAGCAGGTGGAACAGGACGGGCGGATACTGATTGGGATCAATGGCGTGGAAAATGGCCGCCATCAGGCCCAGCGCGCCCAGAAAACCCACCGGATATTGCCAGCGGATTGTACGCGTCCATAAAAGATACAGCCCACCGAGCATAAAGGCCAGATTGACCTGAATCCATCCATGTCCCGCCACACCATGCCAGATGGTCTGGGCATTGTTCAGCGTTTCCGGCACACCGATGCCCTGGGTCAGACCGGTTTTGACATGATCGAGAGGGGTGGCGCCAGTGACTTGATCCATAATGCTCGCCGGCAGGTGACCGGTGAAGATCTTGATTAAGGACTCAGTCATGGAGAGGGTATGGCCGCTGACCGCAGACGGCAGGGTCCACTGGGTCATTTCGGCCGGGAAGCTCACCAGCAAAAAGGCATAGCCCAACATGGCAGGGTTGAAAGGGTTGAAGCCCAGCCCCCCGTAGAGGTGTTTGCCGAAGATGAGTGCAAAGCTGACGCCGAGGACGATCAGCCACCAGGGGCTTTCCGGCGGGATACAGAAGGTCAGCCCGGTGACGGTGATAACGGCACTGCCATCCAGCAGAAAAGGCTTGACCGGACGCCCGCGCAGGTGCAGCATGGCATATTCCACCACCAGCCCGGTTAGCATGGCCAGTATCCACTGCACTGCAATGCCCCAGCCAAAGAAATAGATATGTACTACCAAAGGCAGAATTGAGGCGATCTGCACCCGTAGCATCACCTGAGTGACGGAGGTGTTCGTATGCATGAAAGGCGCACTGTGGGGTGGCCATGGGTTCATGATTCACTCTCCTGCTGTTTTTTAGCGCGTAAGGCGGCGGCCCGCTTACGCGCCGCTGCCATGGCCGCTTTGCGTCGGGCTTCTGCTGAAGGGGGGCTTGATTGCGCTGAATCGGCCGCCTCAGGCGTCGTGGCCATAGGGGTCCCCCCATTTTTTTGCGGGCCGGTTTTTTCTGCCGTTTCTTGATCTGTGTTAGGGGCGGTTTTTTCGGAATTTTCCCCTGTTTGAGCCTGTTTTTTGGCTTTTAGGGCTTGAGCACGGCGTTTGGCCGCTTCCATGGCTGCTTTGCGGGGGGATTGTTGTTCCGTAGCACCGGTCTGCTGGCTTTGTTGTGCCGTTTTTTGGGCCTTAAGGGCGGCGGCTTTGGCCTTGGCAGCTGCCTGAGCGGCCTGTTTGCGTTGGGCTTTGGCCTCTGCGGTTGTGTCTGTCGACTTGTCCTGTGAGCCGCGGGCGGCAGCGGCACGTTTGCGCGCTGCTTCCATGGCCGCCTTGCGTTTGTCGGCAGCAGAGGAGGTGGATGCGCCGCCTGCCTCTTGTTGGGCGCGTTTTTTGGCCGCTTCTATGGCGCGCTGGCGAGCGCTGGGGGTGGCGGAGGACGCGGGTGTCTGTTGCGCAGCCTGTTTTTTGACCGCGGCTTTTTTGGCTTGCAATCGGGCTTCTTTCTCTTGTTTTTCCCGTTCCAACCGCGCCAGGTGAGCTTCGTGGCGGCGTCGCGCATGCTCCTGAAAGGCCTGCTCTTCACGCAGCTTGCGGATTTCCCCTTTGGCATGGCGGTAGTACTGCACCAGGGGGATATGGCTGGGGCAGACGAAACTGCAGCAGCCGCATTCAATGCAGTCGAACAGGTTGAGTTTTTCCACCTTGTCCCACTCATGGGCATGGGCATGCCAATACATTTGCTGGGGCAGCAAATTGACAGGACAGGCTTCCATACACTCGCCACAACGGATGCACGGCATGGCCGGCTCCACCGGTTGAGGGGGATTGGCCAGAATGCAGTTGGTGGTTTTGATCACGGGCACGGTAGGGTCAGGCACTTCAAAGCCCATCATGGGGCCGCCCATGATCAGCGGGTAGTTCAGTTCGGTTTTAGGATCGGCCAGCGCTGCCAGGGTGGCAAAAGGCGTGCCCAATAGCGCCTCGATATTCATGGGGTCGTTCAACCCTTCGCCGGTGACCGTAACCATTCGGCTGATAAGCGGCTGATGGTATTCAGACGCATGGTGTATGGCGGCGACGGTCGCCACATTGAACATGAGCAGCCCCACATCCACCGCATGGGCGCCGGCAGGGATTTCTATCCCGGTGAGTTGTTCGGTCAGCTGTTTTTGCCCCCCCATGGGATAGACGGTGGGGACGGATTGAATTTCAACGCCGCGACCTTCCGCGGCTTGTTGCATGGCCGCCAAGGCGCGGGGCTTATTGTCTTCTATGCCCACGATAATTTTCTCAGCACCGATACAGGCGGCAATGGTGCAGGCGCCCCGGATAATCTCTTCAGCTCGGGTCTGCATGAGCATATCATCACAGGTGATGTAGGGCTCGCATTCTGCACCATTGAGTAGCAGGGTATGCACCTGTCCTTTTTTTTGCGGCAATTTACGCCAGCTAGGAAAACCGGCACCGCCCATCCCAACGATGCCGGCCTGGAGGATCATCTGCTTCAGCGAGGTGGGGCAGGTGGGGGTTTCAATCTCTATGGGCATCTCGCCCGCTTCGTCCTCGTGGTCCGGCTCTATCACGATACACCAGTCGGGCAGGCCGGAGGGGTGGGGCAAGGGGCGCTTTTCTATGGCTTTGATCAGGCCGGAGGTGGGCGCATGAACGGGGGCGGAGAGTCCTGGCGCCGGTTTGGCTAACCGTTGGAACTTGCGTACACGCTCACCTACCGTCACCAGTGGGACAGCGGGCGCGCCCACATGTTGCTGTAGGGGCAGAACCAGCTCATCCGGGATGATTGGGTCATGGCATGGATGGCGCAGGGAGAGTTCCTTGCGGTAGCTGGGGTAAACGCCGCCGGGAAAGCGCTTGAGCCAACGCTTTGCCATGGGATAGAGGCGGCTGAAGGCACGCAGCACGGTTCTCATGGATGGGGCGACTCCAGCTTGGGAATAACGGTGGGTATCACTTTTTCCGGGTCAGGCCAGATCCAGTTGCGAGGGGTTTCCGGGAGCGGCTGCATTTCGATACAGTCGGTGGGGCAGACGGGCACGCATAGCTCGCAACCGGTACACTCTTGAGCGATGACCGTATGGACTGCCTTGGTGGTGCCCACAATGGCATCCACGGGACAGGCCTTGATGCAGTGCATGCAGCCGATACAGTCCTGTTCATGGATGAAGGCGACCATGCGAGATTTTTCGGCTTCTTCGCCTTCTGCCATGGGCTGAGGCTCTACACCGAGAATTTCAGCGATTTTGAGCATCACCGCTTCACCACCGGGTGTGCATTTATTGATGGCCTCGCCATGGGCAACCGCTTCGGCATAGGGTTTGCACCCAGGATAGCCACACTGGCCACATTGAATCTGCGGCAGCACCTTGTCGATCTCTTCCACAACGGGCGGCGCCTCTACCCGGAAACGTACGGCGGCATACCCGAGCAACAGGCCAAACAATGCGGCAAGGGCAATGAAGATGACAACGGCAGAGATCATTGCACCAGTCCGTTAAAACCCATAAAGGCCAATGACATGAGCCCTGCGGTGATCAGTGCAATGGGCGCGCCTTGGAAAGGACGGGGTACATCAGCCACGGCGATGCGTTCGCGCATGGCGGCAAAGGCCACCAGCACCAGCGTGAAACCCAGTGAGGCCCCCAAACCATAGAAGGCCGACTCAATAAAGTTGTTTTGTTCCCCCACATTGAGCAGCGCCACGCCCAAGACGGCACAGTTGGTGGTGATCAGCGGCAGATAGATGCCCAGCACCTGATACAGGGCTGGACTGGTTTTGTGAATCACCATTTCGGTAAAGCCCACAACAGATGCGATGGCGATAATGAAAGCAATGGTTTTGAGATACTCAAGCTCGAAGGGAATCAGCAGATACTGGTGGATCAGATAACTCAGTACGGCACTGAGGGTGAGCACAAAGGTGGTGGCCAGGCCCATGCCCAAGGCGGCATCGGTCTTTTTGGATACCCCCATAAAAGGGCAGAGGCCGAGAAATTTGACCAAAACAAAATTGTTCACCAAGATGGTGCTGACGAGGATCAGGATATATTCACTCATGCTGCGCATTATAGCCGCAACACCGTTTATACAGAATAAGCCGTTTTTATCAGGGTGGAT
>DQVN01000051.1 GCA_015661715.1 Sulfurivirga caldicuralii | reverse complement strand
GTTGGCGAAAACCGTGCTCAGCTTGGCGCACAACAAAACGGTCTGGTCAGCGCCGCCACCAATCTGCAGACACAGCGTGTCAATGAGCTGGCCGCCCGCAGTCAGATCAACGATGCGGACATGGCCCGTGCCGTCGCCGATCTGACCCGTAACCAGGTATCACAACAGGCCTGGTTGGCGATGCAGGGGCAAGCCAACGCCAATGAAAAAAATGTGTTGAGTCTGTTGAGCTGAGATCTGTTCGCCCTCCCCCGAAGAACCATGGGATGGGCCAAATTACTCCGCCATACCGAATAACTAAAGGTTTCGAAGGGTATAAAGCAAACGTTTCCAACGCGTCCACAGAGTGGGTTCCTCAGCAACAAAATGGTCAAACCCCAGAACACACGGAGGATAGCCCGGGTCGAACAAGGGATGATCGCGCCATTGGATCAGACTCTGCTCGTTCTGGTCTGAATCCAGCGCCACCTGCGCCCAAGTGGGGGATTGTGCACCAATAATACGGGGCGGATAACGGTTGTAATCCACCGGCATCACCTCCGCCACGAATACAGTGCGGGTCTTACCATTCTGCATCCACAGGCGCACCATGTCCCCCGTCTGAAATCGGGTACCCCGGGGCATAAACAACCAGCGGGCGTTTAGATGCGCCACCGGCTCTTCCACCAAAGGCGGCCCCGGCGGAAACTGAAAATCACAGTGCCCCCCACCACAACAGCCCATCTCCCCCCCCTGCTATAATTGTGCGATTAAAACCAAATTCACAAAGGGCCGTCCATGGACAAACATTTTGACCCCAAGGCGATTGAAGCGAAATGGTACCCTGAATGGGAAGGCAAAGGCTACTTCAAACCTCAACCCAGCCGCACCGGCAAGCAGTACTGCATTGTCATCCCGCCGCCGAATGTAACCGGCTCGCTGCATATGGGGCACGCCTTTCAAGACACCATCATGGACATTCTCATTCGCTATCACCGCATGAAAGGCGATGAAACCCTGTGGCAGCCGGGCACAGACCATGCCGGCATCGCCACGCAGATGGTGGTGGAACGCCTGATCGAGCGGGAAGAGGGCAAGTCGCGCCATGACCTGGGTCGAGAGCAGTTTCTGCAGCGCATCTGGCGCTGGAAAGAGGAGTCCGGCTCCACCATCACCCGTCAACTACGCCGCATGGGGGCCAGCCTGGACTGGAGCCGTGAGCGTTTCACCATGGATGAAGGCCTGTCCAATGCGGTGCGCGAAGTTTTCGTACGCCTGTATGAAGAAGGGCTCATCTACCGGGGCAAACGCCTGGTCAACTGGGATCCGGTGCTGCACACTGCCATTTCAGACCTGGAGGTGATCAGCGAGGAAGAGCAGGGTCACCTGTGGCACTTCCGCTATCCCCTCACTGACGGTACCGGCCATCTGGTGGTGGCCACCACCCGCCCGGAAACCATGCTGGGCGATCAGGCTGTGGCGGTGCACCCAGAGGATGAGCGCTATAAGCACCTGATCGGCAAAACCGTCACCCTGCCATTGGTGGGACGCGAAATTCCCATCATCGCGGATGCCTATGTGGATCCCGAGTTTGGCACCGGCTGCGTCAAGATCACCCCGGCCCATGATTTCAACGATTACGAGATCGGCCAGCGTCACAACCTGCCTTTACTCAATATCTTTACCGAAGACGCGACGATCAACGACCAGGCCCCGGCAGCCTACCGTGGGCTGGATCGCTTTGCTGCACGCAAGCGCATCGTCGCCGACATGGAGGCTGCGGGCCTGGTAGAGAAGATCGAAGACCACAAACTGATGGTGCCCCGGGGCGACCGCTCCGGCGCCATCATCGAACCCTATCTAACCGATCAATGGTATGTGGCCATCGAGTCTCTGGCCCAGCCTGCCATTGCAGCGGTAGAAAAGGGGGCAATCGCCTTCGTTCCCAAGAACTGGGAAAACACCTACTTCGAATGGATGCGCAATATTCAAGACTGGTGTATCTCACGCCAACTGTGGTGGGGCCACCGGATTCCTGCCTGGTATGATGAGGCGGGCAATGTCTATGTGGGCCGTTCTGAAACAGAGGTGCGCGAGAAGTACAACCTGGGTGATGCCCCGCTGCGTCAGGATGAAGATGTACTGGATACCTGGTTCAGTTCGGCGTTGTGGACTTTTTCCACTTTGGGTTGGCCGGAGAAGACCCCCGAGTTGGAGAAGTTCCACCCCACCAGCGTACTGGTGACCGGCTTTGACATTATCTTTTTCTGGGTCGCCCGTATGATCATGATGACCCTCAAATTCATGGATGAGGTGCCCTTCCACCAGGTCTATGTCCACGGGCTGGTGCGCGATGCCCAGGGACAGAAAATGTCGAAATCCAAGGGAAATGTGCTGGACCCATTGGATATTATCGATGGCATTGACCTGGAAAGCCTGATCAAAAAACGCACCTTTGGGCTGATGCAGCCACAGCAGGCGAAGAAGATCGAGCAGCAGACCCGCAAGGAGTTTCCCGAGGGTATTCCCGCTTATGGGGCGGATGCGTTGCGCTTCACCTTCGCCTCTTTGGCCGCCACAGGCCGGGATATCCGTTTCGACCTGCAGCGCTGTGAAGGCTACCGCAATTTCTGCAACAAGCTGTGGAACGCCAGCCGTTATGTGCTGATGAACACCCAGGGCCAGGATGTGGGGCTTGATCAACATGCCCCGGTTGAACTATCCGTGGCAGACCGCTGGATCCTCTCCCGCCTGCAGCGTGTAGAAAAAGAAGTGGCACGCCATATTGAGCAGTACCGCTTCGATCTCATGGCCCAGACGCTGTATGAGTTCACCTGGGAAGCATTCTGCGACTGGTATCTGGAGCTGTCCAAACCCATTCTCAACGACCCGAACGCCAGTGAGGCGCAACAGCGCGGTACCCGGCGCACGCTGGTACGCACCCTGGACGCTCTGCTGCGACTGCTGCACCCCACCATCCCTTTTATCACCGAAGAGATCTGGCAGCAGATCCGACCGCTTTCCGGTGCCGAAGAAGAGACCATTATGCTGGCGCCCTTCCCGGAAGCGGATGAAAGCCTGATAGATGAGGCGGCGGAAGCGGAAATCACCTGGCTGCAGCAGTTCATTGTCGGTGTACGCCGTATCCGGGCCGAGATGAATATCGCCCCCGGCAAGCCCCTGCCTGTGCTGCTGACCCATCTCAACGACACCGATCGCCAATATTTGGCCGACAATGCAGCCTTTCTGAAGACCCTGGCCCGGCTGGAACGCATCACTGTGCTGGACAGCGAACAGGATGCGCCTGAATCCGCTGTAGCGCTGGTAGGTGAGATGAAAGTGCTCATTCCCATGGCAGGCCTGATCGATAAAACCGCCGAACTGACCCGGCTGAAAAAGGAAATCGACAAGCTGGAGAAAAAGCGTCAACAGCTGGAGAAAAAACTGGGCAATGAAAACTTCATCCGCCGCGCGCCTGCGGAAGTGGTTGAAAAGGAAAAGAAAAAGCTGGAAGATGTACAAACCGCCCTCAACAACTTGGAAACTCAATATGCCAAAATTCAAGCGCTTTAATGCCCTGCTGATCGCCTTTGCGCTGATGAGCATCGCACCGGTCAGTCAGGCGGCACCGCAGGTGCAGGCCGGCTTCAAGCACTATATTACCGACCAGCTGGAAGTACCCATCCGCAGAGGGCCGGGCTTCAACTATAAGATCATCAACCTGCTCAAATCGGGCACGCCGGTGGTGGTGCTGGAAGTAAACAAAGAAGGCTGGGCGCACGTGGAGTACACATGGAAAGGGCAAAAACGGGATGGCTGGATGCCTGCCCGCCTCCTTTCACCAGAGCTCGTGGCCCGGGAAAAGCTCAAACAGCAGGCAGCGAAAAACGCTGAATTGAATACCCGCCTGCAACAGCTGGAACAGCAGCTGAACAATATTCGCCAGAGCTATGAGGAAACGAAGAATCTATTGAGCGAAACGCAGAAAAAATTATTTACCCTGAAAAAGGAGTACGAACACTTGCGCCAGGTGGCAGGCAATGCCGTTGCGCTTGATGAAGAAAATCAGCAGCTCAAGCGCCAACTTGCCGAATTGGAAGAGCGCAACGCCATCCTCAATGAGCAAATCACTCACTCTGAAGATGCCATCAAACGGCAGTGGTTTCTCACCGGTGCCGGAGTACTGTTGTTAGGCCTGTTGCTGGGCCGTTTCTTCCGTCTGCCCCGCCGACGCAGCCGGTGGAATGAGATTTAACCAGCCTGTTGCGCCCCCGCAGTGACGGGTGGTGCAAGATGAGCGTTAAACGACAGAAAAAGAGGTCGGATACTCCCTCTTGTCAACGTTTATCCGCCCGTATCCAGTGGCCGGATTGGCCGCCTTTCTTTTCCAGCAGGCGCACATCGGTGATGGTCATGGCGCGATCCACCGCTTTACACATATCATAAAGCGTCAGGGCTGCCGTGGTGGCGGCGGTCAAGGCTTCCATCTCCACCCCCGTCTGCCCCTTCAATTTACAGGTCGCAGAAACATGCACCGCGGCCGGCTCACCTGGTTCCGGGGTCAGCTCAACTTTAACGCTGGTCAACAGCAGCGGATGGCACATGGGAATCAACTCCCAGGTTTTTTTCGCCGCCATAATGCCCGCAATTCGCGCTGTGGCCAACACATCCCCTTTCTTGTGCCGCCCCTCTGTTATCATGGCCAGGGTTTCCGGCTGCATGACAATCCGCGCCTCCGCGGTGGCTTCACGAAAAGTTTCCGCCTTGTCGGTCACATCCACCATCCGCGCCTGACCACGGGCATCGATATGGGTCAGCTCGCTCATGCCATCAACCTCGCAAAAGGATAGAAAGCAACTTTTTCACCTTCCGTGATCGTAGTATCCTCTGGAATCACCGCAAAGCCTTCCGCCCAGTGCACGGAGGTCAAGACCGCCGAACCCTGATTAGGATAGAGCACGGCCCAGTTATCCTGGGCCCGCGCTTGCAAGCGCGCCCGGGCAAAATCGCGCCGGGGGCCAGGTCGGCTGCGGGTAAAGCCCGCCTTGACCCAGATGGGCTCGGGAAACGCCACTTTCTCCCCTTCACTGGCGCGGAGAAAGAACTGAGCAAACAGGTGGAATGTGGCAAAGGCAGAAACCGGATTGCCCGGCAGGCCGATAAAGGGGGTGCCCTTGACATGCCCATAGGCCAAGGGCTTACCTGGCTTCATTTTCACTTGCCACATGGCCAGTTCCCCCAGCTGCGCCACGGCAGGCTTTAGATGATCCTCTTCACCGACAGACACGCCGCCTGTGGTGATAATGACATCGCCCAGATCAGCCGCCTGCGCCAACGCTTGAACCGTATCCGATAGGGTATCGGCCACCTGCCCCAGGTCAATTACCTCCACCCCCAGCCGAGCCAGCAGCCCCTTGAGCATAAACAGGTTGGCATTGTAAATTTTGCCCGGCGCCAAAGGTTCACCCGGCATGACCAGTTCATCACCGCTGGTAAAAGTGACCACCTTCAGCGGATGGTAGACCTTCACGGTGGGCACACCAATTGCCGCCAGCAACCCCAAACGCTGTGGATTGAGGCGGGTGCCAGCGGGCAACAGAACTTTATCGGCTTCAATGTCTTCACCGGTGCGGCGGATATTCTGCCAGGGCTTGACCGCCGGCGGGGTAAAGGAAACCGTCCCATCCTCATGCACCTGGGCCTGCTCCTGAGGAATGACCACAAAGGCATTCTCCGGCACCGGCGCACCGGTAAAAATCCGCGCCACCGTCCCCTTGCGATGCTCTTGAGGCTGTGTGCCGGCCGCAATGCGCTGACTGATGGCAAAACGGCGATCCGGCGCATAGTCAAGGGCGCACAGCGCATACCCGTCCATGGTGGAAACCGGCCGATCCGGCACATTGATCGTCGAGACCACATCCTCTGCCAACACCCGCCCCAACGCTGAATCCAAGGGTACGCTGTGCACGGCGGTGCGCACTTGTGCATGATCGAGTAACTGACGCCAGGCCTGTTCAAATGTCAGCATCTGCATGCTCCCAACGTTGCGCTGCCTGTTGATCGGATACCCGGGCATCAACCCAGCGGCTCCCTTCCGGGGTCTGTTCCTTCTTCCAGAAAGGCGCCCGGGTTTTCAGGTAATCCATCATAAATTCCGCTGCGGCAAAAGCATCACCCCGATGCCGTGACGCAACCGCCACCAAGACAATCTGATCTGCCGGTGCCAGCGGCCCGACACGATGGATAATCAGGCTATTCTCCAACCGCCAACGACGGTGGGCTTCCTCGCGGATCTCGTGCAGAGCCTTTTCAGTCATGCCAGGATAGTGCTCCAACACCATGGTGGAGACCCTATCGCCCTGGTTGATATCGCGCACCGTCCCGACAAAAGCCACCACTGCCCCAATATCCTTTCGCCCGTCCCGAAGCCGGGCGACTTCTGTGGATAGGTCAAAATCTTCCTGTTGCACCCGCACCCACTGACTCATCTCATCCCCCTGTTACGGGCGGGAAGAAAGCCACTTCATCCCCCTCTTTCAAGGGCGTGGCAAGATCCACCACCGTATGGTTGACGGCCACCTGCAGATGGGCATTGTCACACAACGCCTGCTGCCACTGGGGGCCCCGCTCACACAAAATGGGTAAAAGTTCTTCAACCGTATTGGCCTCCACATCCAACACTTCCTGTGCACACCCCAACTGTTCCCGCAGGCTGGCAAAGTAAAGAATGGTAATCTTCATCACATCCCGTTCCTCTCAACCGCCCAAGCTGACCATTTGGCGGAACTCAATATTATGTACATTTTCATTAAAATGGTGGCGTTCCGGCTTCTTCTTGATCGCCTCGACGATCAATTCCTTGAGCGCATCATCACTGATGCCGCCGCGCAACGGATCACGCAGATTCACACTCTCTTCCTGTCCCAAACACAACGCCAGCACACCGCGGGCGGTCAGACGCACCCGATTGCATGTTTCACAGAAGTGTTGAGAGACCGCAGAGATCACGCCTATTCTGGTCTGACTCCCGGCTATACGATAGTTGCGCGCCGGGCCATCGTGGGAACGGGTGACCAGCGGGATCAGTTTATCGCCCACATGGGCTTGCACCCGCGCCAGAATCTTATCCGCTGGATAATGCTGATCCATTACGCTGATGCCGGCGCTGCCGATGGGCATGGTTTCGATAAAGCGCACCTCAACCCCTTGAGTTTGGGCGAAGTCCACCATGGCTTCGATTTCATCGTCATTGGTGCCCTTCATCACCACCATATTGATCTTGACCGGGTTCAATCCCGCCTGCTGCGCCGCTTCAATCCCTCTGAGTACCCGATGCAAATCCCCACCGCGGGTAATGGCCGTAAAGCGCTCTGGCCTCAATGAATCCAAAGAGACATTGACACGATCCAATCCCGCCTCTGCCAAGGGCTGAGCATAGCGATCCAGATAATGCGCATTGGTGGACAGGGCCAGTGTTTCCAGGCCCTTGTGTTGCCGCAATAAGGCAACCAGTTCGGGCAGACCCTTACGTACTAAAGGTTCGCCACCGGTCAAACGCACCTTTTTAACGCCCAAATCAGCAAACGCCGCCACAATACGCGCAATTTCATCATAGTCCAGATATTCAGTATGCCGCCCTTCTGGATGTGCACCCTGCGGAGGCATACAGTATCCGCAACGGTAATTACACTTATCCGTGACCGATACGCGCAGATACTCGATCTTGCGGTTAAAGGGATCGATGAGCTCAGCCATGGCGTTATTCCCGACAAAACATAACGGGTATTCTACCGGTTTGACAGGTAGTGTCCAGAATTTTTCGCACATTTGTTCGGCGGTGTTTCCAATCCAGGTTCATGACTAGTAAGTCCCGGCT
>DQVN01000096.1 GCA_015661715.1 Sulfurivirga caldicuralii | reverse complement strand
CGGTGTTTCAGCCGGTGTTTCAGCCGGTGTTTCAGCCGGTGTTTCAGCCGGTGTTTCAGCCGGTGTTTCAGCTAATAGATTTGGATATTGGGGCTGGCCGTAGGCAAGATACAAGGTTACCCCGACCAGAAGTGCCAAGACGAGAAAACCATTATTGATGATCAAACGTAGCATTTTTAACATGCCTTATTCCTTATTTTTGTCAGATGAGGATACAGGTAAGCAGCAAGTTTGTTGATTTCCCTTGCTGCTTTGCCGTTCGGCTCCAGTTCAAAAACAGCCATTCCTTCGCTAAAGGAGCGACGATAGGCGGTACGATGATAAAGGCGAATAGGAATGCGCTGTAATGGGGCCAGATGTTCTAATGCCGCTTCGGTTTCAGCGGTTTCAGGAATAAATGGATGGGTATCAGCGCGGTTGATTACACCCAGAATGGTAGGGGGTTGGGTTGGGCGCAGCTGTTGTATGTGTTGAACAAATCGCTGAGTGGACCAGACGTCAGCCTGTGAGGGCGCAACTGGAATGAGCACCCGTTCTGCAAGCAACAGCGCTTGATCCAGCGCTGTTGAATCGCTCATGCTCACATCGATGATTACCTCCCGGTCTGTGGACAGGTTGGAGAGATGGTTGCAGTCTCGGGCGGACTCGAGAGCGGGAGTAAAATTCTCCTGTTTCCGTACTTCAATGGCATCTGCAAGGGTTTGTTGAGGGTCCAAGTCGAAAATCAGAGGCGGTTGTCGATAAGCCAGCCAAATGGCCAGGTTGAAAGCCAGAGTGCTTTTGCCTGTGCCCCCTTTCATATTGCCAATAATGGTGATCATCTCTATCTCCTTTTTTAACCATACCGCCTTGGTATGTTTAAAAAAGCACCCTGCCCGGAGAGGGCAGGATGTAAGCAATTGATTTACTGCTTGGCGTTAGACTGAGGTTTATTGTTGTTATTGTCTGGCCTTGCGCCTGAGCGCGGCGGCATAGGACGGGGCGGAGGCGGCATACCATAAGGATGGTAGCCCGGGGCTGGTCCACCCTGTTGCGGAGTCGGATAGCCGTAATAGGCTGGTGGCGGTGGCGGTGGGTAGCCATAACCGTTGTAATAACGGTTATGGTAGTTATAGTACCAGGAAGGATGTGTATAATAGTCGTTATATCCTCGGCCCCGGCCTTCCCAATCGGTATCCATATCGGTATCGGCGTTCATGCCGAAGTTCATATTGAACTTGCCACGGCCTCGACCTTTTCCATGGCCTCGGCCTCGGGCATCTCCCCGTCCATAGCCTTGACCATATCCATAGCCGGAACCATTGCCGTAGCCATCATCATTCCACGGGCCATCCCACCAGTCCGCAGAGGCACTTTGTGCACCAAACATGGCCGCTGCGATGACCGATGTGAGTGCCAATTTTTTAATCGTCATGGTTATGACTCCTCTATCATAAGTGCCGCTCTTTTTGTGAATGAGGAAAGAGCGTAATTCCTCTTGGAGCATCTGCTCCATTTAGGCCCAGGTGCGCGCACACCTGGGGTTTTTTCTTTACCAACCCCACGAGGGGATCGGCAAAGAAAAACTGGGATGCCGCAGACGAGAGAACGGCCAGTAAGGGTGGCCATATCCATTGGGCTGTCGGGTTGGATAGAATGCCTGGGGCGGTTGTCTTAAACCTCTCTGCCACCTGTTGCTTGAAATATGAGGGGTGGGCCAGGCGGTGTGGAGATTGTTCCTGGATTGTCTAGCGTTATTTAGCCATTGGGCCTTTGGTTGTTTGGAGTGATAGGCCGATTCAGGCTGCGGCCACTGTATGGCTGTTGCAGAAGCGGGCAACGTAATACTTGCCAGCAAGATGAATGGCCAGATGAGTTTAATGATTCGAGTCATTGTTGTCATGGTCGTTTTCCTTGAGTGTTTTCAGTTGAATGCCCCGTTTCCGGCGTGGCTTTTTCTGCTGGCGCGGATGAGCTGAAGGTGCTTCAGTCGATGATCTTTCAGGTTGATCCGGCTTGTCGCGGGTGGACGCCATTGGTTCTGCCGCTACTGTTGATGACGGTGCGGTTGGAGTACTACATTGTGTTTGGCATGTATCTTCTTCATTTTCTACGTTGGGGGAGAAGATAGAGCGAGCGCTGACACAGCCCAAGGGGATAACCACTAGGGTGAGTAGGGTGGCCACCAGGGTGCCGAACATAAGTGAGATGGCCATGCCTTGGAAGATGGGGTCAAACAGAATAACACTGGATCCCAATACCAGGGCTAAGGCAGTAATCAGAATGGGGCGGGTGCGCGTCTTACAAGCCATGATGACCGCATCGACAACAGGGGTTCCTTGGTCAATGGCTTGCCGGGAGAAATCCACCAACAAGATGGAGTTACGCACGATAATGCCCGCCAGGGCAATGAAACCGATCATAGAGGTGGCGGTGAATTCAGCACCCAGTAACCAGTGGCCGGGCGCGATGCCGATCAAGGTTAGGGGAATGGGCGCCATGACTATCAAAGGCACAAGGAAGTTTTTGAACTCCCACACGACCAGCATATAGATAACCAGCAGGGCGACGGCGAACGCCAGGCCCATATCACGAAAGGTTTCATAGGTCACTGTCCATTCGCCACTCCAGAGAATACCTGTTTCTTTCAGAGCATCGGGTGGAAAGACAAAATTAAAAGTGGTTTCTTTAAGTAAGGGATCTGAGGTTTTTTCCACTGCTTCCTGCACGGCGAGCATCCCGTAGATAGGGGCGCCTAGTCGGCCTACCCCTGTGCCGGTAACATATTGAACGGGTGTTAGATCCTTGTGGTAGATGACGTTTTGTTGGCGTTCTAATACGAAATGGCCCAGCTCTGCTAAAGGCACTGTAAAGCCCTGGGAGGAGGGTACGGGAATTTGGCCCAGGCGGGCAAATTCAGCTCGTGCTTCTAAGGGGACCTGTAAGGTGATGTAGGTGGGTTCGCGGACAAAACCTTCTTTGACATCGCCAATTTTGTATTCCCCCATGGCCATGCTGACGGTTTGATTGATGGTTTGTACACTGATACCCTTTTCCATGGCTTTTTGTTTATTGATGACAAACCGCCATGTGTCATGGGGGGCGGTTAGGAAGTTGTCCACATCGCCAATAATGGGCACGGATTCAAAGATACCGGTTAGCTTTGCGGTGATCTGATCGCGTAATGTATCACTCGGCGCATATACTTCCGCCACAATGGATTGCAGAACGGGTGGCCCTGGGGGCATTTCGACCACCTGAATGCGCGCACCGGCCCGTTTTGCCACGGGTGCCAGTAACTGTCGGACATCTTCGGCGATTTCATGACTGCTGCGTGCCCGTTCGCTTTTATCTATCAGGTGTACCTGAATGTCGCCTTGCCAGGGATTTTGGCGTAGATAGTAATGGCGCACCAAGCCGTTGAAGTCAAAGGGGGCCGCGGTGCCGGCATAAGATTCCATGGTTCGGATTTCCGGCACCTTGTCCTGAAGAATCTGTACCAGTTGATGGGTTAGGTTAGCGGTAACTGGCAAAGCCGTACCCTCGGGGAAATTGATGATGATGCTGAAGTCAGGCTTGTTATCGTAGGGCAGTAGCTTGACAGGTACAGCTTTGGTTGCTACTAACATGATTGCCAGAAAAAAACCAATCACAATGGCTGCTAAAAAGCCCCAACCTTTGGCTTTGTTGATCAGCAGGCTATTGATTAGTGTGCGGAAAAACGCTGCGATTTTCTCATTTTGAGCGTGTTCTCGCTTTTCGGCCTTTTTCAAGGATTGCATAGTCGGGCGAATCCGCTGCGCTAGCCAGGGAGTAAAGGCGAAGGCGGCAAATAGGGAAATAATCATGGCCACAGATCCCAGTGCTGGAATAGGCGCCATATAAGGTCCCATCATGCCGGAGACAAAGCCCATAGGGGCTAGGGCAGCAATAACTGTGAGGGTGGCAATAATCGTGGGATTGCCCACTTCCGATACGGCTTCTATGGATGTTTTGGTCAGCGTCTTGCCTTCCAGTAGCCAGCGGCGATAGATGTTTTCCAGAACAACTACGGCATCATCCACCAGAATGCCGATGGAAAAGATCAGGGCAAACAGGGAAACCCGGTCGATAGTAAAATCCATCAGCCAAGCGGCAAATACCGTTGACAGAATGACTACAGGAATGACGATAACAGTCACCAGCGAGGCGCGCCAACCTAAAAAGAACCAAACTAAGACAGCGACAGCTGCAGTGGCAATAAAAAGTTTGAACACCAATTCGTTAACTTTATCATTCGCAGTTTTACCGTAATCTCGGCTGATTTGGACATAAACCGTGTCTGGGATTAAGGTGCCTTTCAGTTGCTGGAGTTTTTCAATGGCTTGTTCGGCAACGGTAACACCGTTGGAAAGTGGCTTTTTAGCCAATGCAATGGTGACGGCGGGTTCGCCGTCAGCCGCGGCGTGCGCACCAGTGTAAGCCGGACCGGTATAGCGCAGAACGATATTGGAAATATCGCCATGGCCTTCATAGACATGGGCAATGTCACGCACATACACCGGCTTGTTTTCATGGATGCCCACCACAAGGTTCTGGATGTCGCTCACTGTTTTGAGAAAATCACCGGTGTATACCTTATAGGTATGCTGAAATGCTTCAAGACGGCCTGCTTCAAGTTCTGAGTTGGCGGCGCGGATCGTCTGTCCAATCTGGCTGAGGGGAATGTCATAACTGGCCAGGCGAGCAGGATCGATGTCAATACGAATTTCCTGGGGTTCACCTCCCACCACAAAGCCCTGCGCCACATCATCAACCTTGGAGAGGGATTGCAAAACATCCAGCGCTAACAGTCGCAGTTGGGATTGATCCAGCGTTTTGGAAGAGAGTGTAAAGGTGACAACCGGGACGTCATCAGGCCCTTTAGGCTTGACTAAGGGTTGTTGCACGCCGGGAGGAATCTTGTCCATATTGGATGCCAGTTTGTTGTAGAGCTTGACCAAAGAATCTTCCATGTTCTCGCCCACATCAAACTCGACTGTAACCAGTCCCATCCCTCGTTGAGAGGCGGAGTAAACATGTTTGACACCTTTGATTTCATGCATCAGCCGTTCAAGCGGCTCTGCGACTAAAGCTTCAACCTGACGGTTGGAAGCACCGGGATAGGCAACAAAGATATCAACCATGGGCACAGAGATTTGGGGGTCTTCCTGTCTGGGGGTAATCAAAATACCGATAATGCCTGTCACAAGGAATGCCAGCAGGAACAGAGGTGTCATAGGGGAGTGGATAAAGTTTCGGGCAAAGGCGCCGGCAATATCGAATCTCGAATTATTTTTGTTCGACATCCTCTTAATCCTTTTGCTCTGGCTGATGATCGATTAGGGTGCCATTCTCATAACGCATACCGCTGTGGATATTAGCAGGCGGGTTGATAATGATCTGTTCTCCTCGCTTAAGGCCTGAGAGGACGATGCGGTTGCCATTGATGCTGGTCTGACTGAGTCGGACGATTTTCATATAAACTTGATGGGTTTTGGGATCCACCACATAGACAGACGGCAGACTGCCCCGTTTGACAATGGCTTTTTCTGGAATAACCGGAAACTTCAGGCCTTGGGATTGGGGATTGGGCAGGTAAACTTCTGCATACATGCCAGGGGCGGCAGCGACCCCTAAAGGAATGTCAAACTTTACCTTTACCGTGTGTTGTTTGTTGTCTGCAACAGGGAAAATTTGTGCTACGCGCACAGGCAAAGTGGCCCCGTGATTGATAGAAGCTTGCACTATGGCACCGCGGGTGAGTGCGCCCATCAGGCTGACAGGGACATTGACCTCAATGCTCAGGTGATTGCTTTTGGCAAACTCCAGAACGGGCTGTCCAGGCTGAACCGTATCTCCCACTTCGATAAATTTTTTGACGATCACACCATTGAAAGGGGCGGTTAGGCGGGTATAGCGCAGCATGACATCAATTTCTTCCACTTGCGCGCGGGCTGATTCCATTTGCGCCAGTGCCTCTTTGATACGCTGTCGCGCGCTGATCAGATCGGCACGTCGTGCTGCATCATAATCAGTAATATTCAGCGCATCGCTCATGGGGCGAGAGAACATATTGTCAAACATGCTTGGGAATCCCATGCCCGGCATGGCGGTTTTTGATCGAGGTGCCCACAGCTCCCGGTTATAAAGGGTGATGGCGTTTTGCCAGGCAGCATGGGCACGCTGCCATTGGGCATAGGCTGCCTTTCGTTTAGCCAACAAAGCTGCATCGTCAATAGCGGCCAGTAAGGCGCCTTGGGAGAAACGATCACCTTCTTCTCCGGCCAGGTAGTTGATTTGTCCAGCAATTTGGGCTGTCAAGGTGATCTTTTTGAAGGGAATGACCGTTCCGCCAATTTTGATCTGACTGTCATAGACCTTCTCAGAGACCGGTTCGACGATGATCCGTTCTGCTCCATAACTCCATCCTGAAAGCATGCTGATAAGCAGACCAATATATAAGTGCTTCATGATTTTGTGCCTTTGGCTTAAATTTTTGCTTATTTAAAACCGTATCTAATATGGAATGAGGAATAAAACAAAAAAGATTTATGGGGTATAAGGTTTTGTGCATGGTAGACCCCAATATGAACATAAGTCATTGATTGTATTGTAATATTTTCAAATCATTATATAATTATATCATTATATTTTTTATTTTTATGGTTAGAAATCGAGTAAAAATATTAATATTAACGAATATTGCTATTTCGTTTTATGATGACTTGCGGTGTGAGTTGCCTCTTAGGCGTTTGGGTGGGTAGGTGTTCTGTTTGAGGTGGTTTCTTAGTAAAGGTAAAGCGTCTGCAGCTTGAGTGTGATATTTGAATAGGATGGCCTGCAAAAAGGAGGTATGTTGATGCGTGGGGTCGTGCTCTGTATCAGTTGGCTGTTGTGCTTGGGGGTGGCTCAGGCCAAAACTGTAGTGTTGATTCACGGTTTTGCCAGCGGCCCGGGCACCTGGTACAAGCAAGGGATTGTGCAACAGTTGGTGGCAGCTGGATTTGCGGAGGGCGGAGTTTTGCCTGATCAGCCTCGCAGTGGTGCAATCGAGGCTAAAAATGCTGTCTATGTCGTGCGTATGCCTTGGTGGAAACCCTTGCAGCAGCAAGCTGTGTGGTTGGATAGTCTTCTTAAAAGGGTTTATACGCAACGTCGTCAGCCGGTTATTCTGGTGGGACACTCCAGTGGTGGCGTGGTGGCGCGTTTTTATACTTTATGGCCTGAATTGAGGCGTGTACCCATAGCGGCGTTGATCACTATTGCCGCACCGAACTTGGGGACGCCTTTTGCCAATTGGGCATGGCGGGCTTTGACTTCTCCGTTTGGACGGATGTTAGATGTTATGGATAACCGCTCCCGTAGGCTCTATGCAGCCCGTGAGTTGCTGTGGCAGCTTCAGATCGATGTGCTGAATCCGATCAGGTGGATGGCCTTTGCGCCCCATCCATACGCTATACAGTATATGAGTATTACCCATGCACGAAAGTGGTCTTTAGTAGGAACAGGTTGGGGGATTGTTGTGCCCCCCAAATATCAGGATTTGCGCCGTGTTCCAGCTTTAGGTGTGCGTGCCAGGAATGTGGTTATACCCGTCGGACACGGTTTGCATCGTTGGGATGGAGCAATATTACAATCCTTGTTGCTTGCTAATCTGAAGACGGGAAGTTGAGTGGTGAGCAATATTTGAATGATATAAATTTGTTTTGGGTTTGTGTAGTTTTTTTAATTTCTCATTTTCAGGGGCCTTGTCTACAATCAAGATGTCTTATAAGTTAAATGAAAAGGAGTGGGGTGTGAAAAGAATGCTAGTCATGGTGATCGCAGGATGGCTGTTAACCCTTCAGGTTCAGGCAGGTTGTTGTGGTTGGGGTGGAGATGGGCCATGGGATGATAATGATTGGCCGGAGTGGACGCCAATGTATTGGATGGAGGAGTTTTTTGATGACGACGATTATGACTATTATCCTCCACCTCCGCCTCCATCCTATTATGCTCCGCCATCCTATGGATATATGCCGCCGGGTGTTGTGCCCTATTATGGATATGCGCCACCTCCCCGCTACGGGTCAGTTCCCTATGCGCCTCCACCACCTGCCGTTTATGGACCGCCGGGTTATCCGCCCCCTTTCCCTCCTGTTCAGTAACGTATCCTAGCGAAGGGGCAATAATCATAGCGTAGGCTACGGTTATTGCCTATTTTCCATTTATAGCAAAGGTTTGGTCTGTTGGATGATTAAGTCCGGGGTAGGTGGATATCGCTGTTTTTCTTGTCTGGATTGGGGCGGTAGATGACAAAAATCTTGCCAATCGCCTGCACCAGTTCGGCACCTGTTGTCTGGCAGACGGTGTTGATGATCTCTTTACGCTCTTCACGCTCACCTGCGGCAATTTTGATCTTGATCAGTTCATGGTGATCCAGAGTACTGTTCAGTTCATTCATCAAGCCTTCTGAAAGACCGTGCTGGCCGATGATAATGACCGGCTTAAGGTGGTGTGCAATGCCGCGTAGGTACTTTTTCTGCTGCATACTCAATGCCATATAATCTTGCTCTCCTTGAATTGACAGGAAATTTTACCAGTATGGTCCGTTCCAAGTCTTCTAAACGTTGGTTGAAAGAACATTTTGACGACTATTATGTGCAAAAGGCGCAGCGAGAGGGCTGGCGTTCCCGGGCGGTGTATAAGCTGCAGGAGATCGACGAGAAGGATCGGCTTTTCAAACCGGGTATGATTGTGGTGGATCTGGGAGCGGCACCTGGCGGTTGGTCTCAGTGGGCGACTCACCGTATTGGTGAAAAAGGGCATGTGTATGCGCTGGATATACTGCCGGTGGAGCCGTTTGCTGGCGTAACTTTCATTCAGGGGGATTTTCGTGAGGATGCGGTCTATCAACAGTTGTTGGGTGCGCTGGCTGGCCGGGCGGTTGATCTGGTGATGTCGGATATGGCGCCCAACATGAGTGGCAATGCAGCAGTGGATATTCCCCGCGCCATGTATCTGGCAGAGCTGGCGGTAGACTTTGCCGATCAGGCGCTTAAGCCTGGAGGTGATCTATTGTTAAAAGTGTTTCAGGGGGAGGGGTTTGACCAACTCGTGCGTGATCTGCGCCAAAAGTACGCCAAAGTGGTGACGCGTAAGCCTAAGGCATCACGTCCGCGTAGCCGGGAAGTGTATCTGCTGGCCCGCGGTAAGCAATAAAGCAGTCTTATGGGTGATTAGTCAGGTTTATCGATATATGGAAAATGATGCCCAAATGGGGTAAAGTTGCATTCTCAAGATAAAGTAAAAGTGATGCTATGGCCAATCAACCAAACAAGAACGACAACGGGGATTTGATTAAGAATCTGATCATTTGGACAGTGCTGACGGTGGTGTTGCTGACGGTATTCAATCACTTCGGCAGCCAAAATATGCAGCCTACCCATCGTCTGGACTACACCCAGTTTATTGAAGATGTGCGTGCCGGTAAGGTAAAGCAGGTAGAAATACAGGGCAATATCATTCGTGGTATCTATGCCGATGGCAGCAGTTTTTCTACCTATAACCCCGGTGATCCGGGACTGATGGGAGATCTGCTGGAAAACCGGGTGCGTGTGGTAGCCCGTCCGCCGGAAAAACAGAGCCTCCTGATGCAGATCTTCATCTCCTGGTTCCCGATGCTGTTGTTGATCGCGGTGTGGCTGTGGGCCATGCGGGGAATGGCCGGTGGTGGTATGGGCGGTAAAAACAGCCCCTTCTCCTTTGGTAAGTCCAAGGCGCGCATGCTCACACCGGAGCAGGTAAAGGTGACATTCGACGATGTGGCAGGGGCTGAAGAGGCCAAAGAGGAAGTCAAGGAGGTGGTGGACTTCCTGAAAAACCCGGAAAAATTCAAACGCCTGGGCGCGAAGATCCCCAAAGGGGTGTTGATGGTGGGCCCGCCAGGTACGGGGAAAACATTGCTGGCCAAGGCCATAGCCGGAGAGGCCAATGTGCCCTTCTTCAGTATTTCCGGCTCCGATTTTGTGGAAATGTTCGTAGGGGTGGGTGCCTCACGGGTACGTGACCTGTTTGAGCAGGCGCGTGCCAACGCCCCTTGTATTATTTTCATTGATGAGATTGATGCAGTAGGTCGCAGTCGTGGCGTCGGTATTGGGGGCGGTAATGATGAGCGGGAGCAGACCCTGAACCAGTTGCTGGTGGAGATGGACGGCATTGAGGGTAGTGAAGGGATTATTGTTATCGCCGCCACCAACCGTCCGGATGTGTTAGATAAAGCGCTGTTGCGCCCCGGCCGCTTTGACCGCCAGGTGACTGTAGGCCTGCCGGATGTGCGCGGTCGCGAGCAGATTTTGAAAGTGCATATGCGCAAAATTCCTGTGGGAGAGGATGTGGACCCTAGTTTGATTGCGCGCGGCACGCCGGGTTTTTCTGGTGCTGATTTGGCCAATCTGGTCAACGAGGCGGCATTGATTGCCGCGCGGGAGAATTCGGAAAAGGTTTACATGCGCCACTTTGAAAAGGCCAAGGACAAGATCCTCATGGGCGTGGAGCGCAAGACCATGGTCATGAGCGACGAGGAGAAGAAGCTTACCGCTTACCATGAAGCGGGCCATGCTATTGTGGGTTACTTGATGCCGGAGCATGATCCAGTCTATAAGGTCAGTATTATTCCTCGAGGACAGGCATTGGGTGTGACCATGTATCTGCCGGAGGAAGATAGCTGGAGCTACTCCAAGACTAAGCTGGAAAGCCAGTTGTGTAGCCTCTATGGCGGGCGGATTGCCGAGGAAATTATTTTTGGTCCTGAAAAAGTGACAACCGGTGCCAGCAATGATATTGAGCGGGCGACAAAGCTGGCGCGCAATATGGTGACCAAGTGGGGCTTATCCGAGCGATTGGGACCGCTGTTGTATGAGGAAGAAGAGCAGAATGGTTTCCTGGGGCCTGCTGGGGTATCAAGTCATATTTCAGATGAGACCCGGGAGCTGATTGATGAGGAGGTGCGCCGAATTATTGATCGTAACTACGGGCGGGCCAAAAAAATCCTCGAGGATCATCTGGACAAATTGCATGCCATGGCGGAGGCCTTGATCAAGTATGAAACCATTGATCGGGAGCAGATTGATCGCATCATGCAGGGTCAAGACCCCGGTGAGCCCAAGGATTGGCAGCAGCCGACATCCCCACCGCCTCGCGGGGAAGCTGAAGTGGCTGAATCTGAAACACCGACAGATGAGTCAAAGCATACTTCAGGTGAAAGTGAGGCCGGGCCTGCCGCACCGCCTGGTGCGCCCAAGTTGCCGTAATGATCTAAGCCCCTGCCGTGCAGGGGTTTTTTATGGAGAGCATATGCGTCGTTTTCAGGCTTTATTGCAGGGTGAGTCGCTGGAGCGTGCATTAGTGATGGGTATCCTCAATGTAACGCCGGACTCCTTTTCCGATGGGGGCTGCTGGACAACGGAAGTGGCCATTAAAAAACAGGCAGAAGCCATGCAGGTGGCAGGGGCGGATGTGATTGATATTGGCGGGGAATCGACTCGTCCCGGTGCAGAGCCAGTGCCTTTGCAGCAGGAATTGGAACGGGTGCTGCCGGCCATAGAGTGGGTAAGGGCGGTGACCGATCTGCCTGTTTCTATTGATACTTATAAACCTGAAGTAATGCGCCAGGCCGTGAAAGCAGGCGCGGCAATGATTAATGACGTGAATGCCTTGCAGGCGTCGGGCGCATTGGAAGCTGTGGCTGAGCTTCAAGTCCCCGTCTGTTTGATGCACAAACAGGGTGAGCCGGCCACCATGCAGCAGGCGCCGAATTACACCGATGTGGTGGGAGAAGTACGAGACTTTTTGCAGGCGCGGGCGCAAGCAGTGATGCAGGCGACGGGGTTGAGCGCTCAGCAGGTGTGGTTGGATCCGGGGTTTGGTTTCGGCAAGACTTTGGCGCATAATGTGGCGCTGTTTTCCGCGCTGGATGAGCTGGTTGCGCTGGGGCATCCTGTCTTGGTTGGGGTTTCGCGCAAGCGCATGATCGGTCAATTGCTAAATGATGCGCCGGTGACGGCGCGATTATGTGGCAGTGTCTCCGCTGCGGTGCTGGCGGCACTAAAAGGGGCCAGTGTGGTGCGGGTGCATGATGTGAAAGAGACGGTAGATGCCTTGAAGGTGGCGATGGCGTTGTTATGACAGAATCTATTTTTGGCACAGATGGTGTAAGGGGGCGAGTCGGCGAAGGGGTGATTCGACCTGATCGGATTTTGATGCTAGGGTGGGCTACCGGTGAGGTGATGCGCTGCCATGGGATGCGAACGGTTCTTATTGGCAAGGATACACGGATTTCCGGCTATCTGTTCGAGTCCGCGTTGGAGGCGGGGTTGATCGCCGCAGGTATGAATGTGCACCTGACCGGGCCCTTACCGACCCCTGCGGTTGCCTATCTGACTCGTACGTTTAGTGCGGATATGGGCATTGTAATCAGTGCTTCCCATAATCCTTATTATGACAATGGCATCAAGTTCTTCTCGTCTGCGGGTGCTAAACTGGATGCTGGGTTGGCAGCAGAAATCGAGACTGCTTTTTTTCAGTCGGATCATCACATGGTCTCTTCCGATGCGTTGGGTAAGGCGCGGCGCATTGATGATGCCCCCGGGCGCTATATCGAGTTTTGTAAGAGCACCTATCGTGCACCGAGAAGTCTTCAAGGCTACAAAATCGTGCTGGACTGTGCCCATGGGGCCACCTATCACATTGCGCCCAAGGTGTTCCGTGAACTAGGGGCAGAAATCATAGAGATCGGCACTAAGCCGGATGGGCTTAATATTAATGCCGGCTGTGGCGCTACGGATACCCGGGCGCTGCGGGCCAAGGTGCTTGAGGCCCATGCGGATTTGGGCATTGCTTTTGATGGGGATGGAGATCGGGTGGTGTTTGTGGATGATCAGGGTGTGGAGCGGGACGGCGATGACCTGCTCTATGTTCTGGCAACAGGCGCAGAAATACGCCCACAGGGCGTAGTGGGCACGGTTATGTCCAATGAAGGTTTGGTGCAGTCACTGGCCCAGCATGGAATTGCCTTTGAGCGCACCCCCGTTGGTGACCGACATGTGTTGGCCAGGCTCAAGGAAGTGGGTTGGCAATATGGTGCGGAGCCCTCGGGTCACATATTGTGTATGGATCGACTGGATACAGGGGATGGCATTATCGCCGCCTTGCAGGTGCTCGCGGTGCTGGTGCGCAAGGGAATCAGTTTGCGTCAAGCCTTAGCGGGGTTGAATAAATTTCCCAGCGTATTGCGCAACGTGCCGTTAGGCAGCCGGGAAGACAAAGCGCTATTGCAACAGCCGGATTGGCAGGATACTTTGCAACACGCAGAAGAGCAATTGGGGGCGGGCCGTATTCTGGTGCGCCCATCGGGTACGGAGCCATTGATCCGTATATTGGTGGAGGGGCCATCACTGCAAAAGGTTGAGCAGGTGGCTGATGGGTTGGTCAGCTGGATTGAGACCAGAATTAAATAAATCTGTCAAGATTGTTTTCGCAAAATTTAACATATAAGATTACTAAGATTTGCTTATAGGGTGCAGGAGAGGATCATGAGAAAACCGTTTGTTGCCGGAAACTGGAAAATGCATGGGAGCAAGGCCATGATTGCCTCGCTGGTTAGTGAGTTATCGGCACAGTGGGATAAGCGTGATCAAGTAACAGTAGCAGTTTGTCCGCCCGCCATTTATATTGACTATACTCTTCGTACCCTTAAGCATGAGGGGATTGCCTTGGGTGCGCAAAATATGGCGGCTGAGCCTGAGTATGGTGCCTTGACGGGCGAGATTTCTGCGGCCATGCTGAAAGAATTTGATGTGCGCTATGTGATTTTGGGGCATTCAGAGCGCCGGAGTTTGTTCAAAGAAACGGATGCAGAGATTGCGCAAAAGGTCGAAGTGGCCCTGAAAGCACATATTACGCCTATTCTTTGCGTAGGCGAGACTTTAGAAGAGCGAGATGCGGGCATTACCGAGCAGGTGATCGCCCAGCAGTTGGATGCGGTGATTGAACGAGTGGGTGGAGATGCTTTTGCTAAGATTGTAGTGGCGTATGAACCTGTTTGGGCAATCGGTACGGGTAAGACGGCAACCCCCGAGCAAGCGCAGGCGGTTCATGCCTTTATTCGTGATAAAATCGAGCTTTTGTCAGCTGATGCGGCGGAAGCTATGATTATCCAGTACGGTGGTAGTGTAAAACCGGGTAATGCAAAAGCACTTTTCTCTCAGCCGGATATTGACGGCGGATTGATTGGTGGCGCGTCATTGAATGCAGCGGACTTTCT